>CBCSOI010000059.1:0-7929 GCA_965141595.1 uncultured Atopobiaceae bacterium
CAACCTCAAGAACATGCGCAACATCGGCATCATGGCCCACATCGATGCCGGTAAGACCACCACCACCGAGCGCATCCTCTACTACACCGGCAAGACCCACAAGATCGGCGAGGTCCACGACGGCGCCGCCACCATGGACTGGATGGCCCAGGAGCAGGAGCGCGGCGTGACCATCACGTCCGCCGCCACCACGTGCTTCTGGAAGGACCACACCATCCAGATCATCGACACCCCGGGCCACGTGGACTTCACCTCCGAGGTCGAGCGCTCCCTGCGCGTCCTCGACGGCGCCGTGGCCGTCTTCGACGCCGTGGCCGGCGTGCAGCCGCAGTCCGAGACCGTGTGGCGTCAGGCCTCCACGTACAACGTCCCCCGCATCGCCTTCATCAACAAGTACGACCGCGTGGGCGCCGACTTCTTCAACGCCATCGAGACCATGAAGGACCGTCTGTCCGCCCCCGCGGTGGCCGCCCAGGTCCCCATGGGTGCCGAGAACGACTTCTGGGGCCTCATCGACCTGGTCACCATGACCGCGTGGGACTTCAAGGAG
This sequence comes from uncultured Atopobiaceae bacterium, assembly GCA_965141595.1. Taxonomy (GTDB): domain Bacteria; phylum Actinomycetota; class Coriobacteriia; order Coriobacteriales; family Atopobiaceae; genus Granulimonas. Next base: position 551 of record CBCSOI010000059.1, read on the forward strand.
GACGCCAAGGGCATGATCTACCCCGAGGCCCTCGATGAGATCCCCGCCGAGTTCGTCGAGCTCGCCAACGAGAAGCGCACCGAGCTGGTCGACGCCGCCGCCGACTACTCCGACGAGCTCATGGAGCTCGTGCTCGAGGACGAGGAGATCCCCGTCGACGTCCTCAAGGGCGCCATCCGTGCCGCCACCCTGGGCAACGCCATGAACCCGGTCTTCGTGGGCTCCGCCTACAAGAACAAGGGCATCCAGGAGCTCCTCGACGCCGTCATCGACTACCTGCCGAGCCCGCTCGACGTGCCCCCCGTGGAGGGCTTCAACCCCAAGAACGGCGAGGCCGAGATCCGCAAGCCGTCCAACGACGAGCCCTTCAGCGCCCTCGCGTTCAAGATCATGACCGACCCCTACGTGGGCAAGCTCACCTACGTCCGCGTGTACTCCGGTACCGCCGACGCCGGCAGCTACGTCTATAACTCGGTCAAGGAGGACCGCGAGCGCTTCGGCCGCATCCTCGAGATGAACGCCAACGACCGCGTGGACCGCGACTCCTGCTCCACCGCCGACATCGTCGCCGTCGTGGGTCTCAAGAACACCACCACCGGTGAGACCCTCTGCGACCAGGCCCACCCCATCGTGCTCGAGTCCATCGAGTTCGCCGAGCCCGTCATCGACGTCGCCGTGGAGCCCAAGGACAAGGCCAACCAGGACAAGATGTCCGTGGGCCTCGCCAAGCTCGCCGAGGAGGACCCGACCTTCAAGGTGCACACCGACCACGAGACCGGCCAGACCATCATCGCCGGCATGGGCGAGCTGCACCTCGAGATCATCGTCGACCGCCTGCGCCGCGAGTTCAAGGTGGAGTGCAACGTGGGCAAGCCCCAGGTCGCCTACCGCGAGACCGCCGGCAAGCCCGTCACCCACGCCGAGGGCAAGTTCGTCCGCCAGTCCGGCGGCCGCGGCCAGTACGGCCACGCCATCATCGACATCGAGCCGACCGAGCCCGGCAGCGGCTACGAGTTCGTCAACGCCATCGTCGGCGGCGTGGTGCCCAAGGAGTTCATCCCCTCCATCGACAAGGGCATCCAGGAGGCGCTGCAGTCCGGCGTCATCGCCGGCTACCCGGTCGTGGACGTCAAGGTGACCCTCACCGACGGCTCCTACCACGAGGTCGACTCCTCCGAGGCCGCCTTCAAGATCGCCGGCTCCATGGCCATCAAGGACGCCCTCAAGAAGTCCAACCCCGTCCTCCTCGAGCCCATCGAGGCCGTCGAGGTCGAGACCCCCGAGGAGTACATGGGCGACGTCATGGGCAACCTCTCCAGCCGTCGCGGCAAGATCGAGGGCATGGAGGACCGCCGCAACACCAAGGTCATCAAGGCCAAGGTGCCCCTGGGCGAGATGTTCGGGTACGCCACCGACCTGCGCTCCCAGACCCAGGGCCGCGCGAGCTACACCATGCAGTTCGCCGAGTACGAGCCCGTCCCCAAGAACGTTGCCGACGAGATCGTCAGCAAGGCCGGCGGAAACGCCTAGTCACCAAGCCCGCGAGCATTCCGCCCGCCCATCGATGGAGGTACCACGTTGTCTAACCAGAAGATCAGGATCCGCCTCAAGGGCTTCGACCACGAGGTCGTCGACCAGTCCTCCCGGCAGATCGTCGAGACCGCCCAGAAGACCGGCGCCCGCGTCTCCGGCCCGATTCCCCTGCCCACCGAGCGCAACCTCTACTGCGTCATCCGCTCGCCCCACAAGGACAAGGACTCCCGCGAGCAGTTTGAGATGCGCACCCACAAGCGCCTCATCGACATCCTCGACCCCCCGAGCGAGACCGTCGACTCGCTGATGCGCCTCGACCTTCCCGCCGGTGTGGAGATCGACATCAAGCTCGACGCCTAAGTCCAGGCAGCCGACAGGGGCCGGGTCATGTGCCCGGCCCCTTCCGTAGGGCCCGCCATTCCCGTTTCCCTCTTCCTCTGGGGAGAATCTATGAAATGGGGAAGGTGGGCCCTATACTATTCAGGCTGCAATTTGGGGTGTTCTGTGCCGAGACCCATACCACGGGGTCGGGCGTATCCCAAGAAGCGGCAATCCGTAGGATGTGGTCCTCTGGGAACGGGGGCATGCGGTCCCCGTGCCGTCCCATGACCACCGAAGGTAAGGAACAGGAATGGTCAGCACGATTCTCGGCCGCAAGCTCGGGATGACGCAGGTCTGGGACGAGGAGGACAACGTCGTCCCCGTCACCGTCATCCAGGCCGGCCCCTGCGTCGTCTCGCAGGTCAAGTCCGAGGCCACCGACGGCTACGACGCCGTCCAGATCGGCTTCGGCGACATCAAGGCCTCCCGCGTCAACAAGCCCATGAAGGGCCACTTCGCCAAGGCCGGCGTCGAGCCCATGCGCTACCTGCGCGAGGTCCGCGTCGACAACGCCGCCGACCACAAGGTGGGCGACGTCGTGAGCGTGGCGGACTTCGAGGGCGTCAAGAACGTGGACGTCACCGGCACCTCCAAGGGCAAGGGCTTCCAGGGCACCATCAAGCGCTGGAACTTCGCTTGCGGCCCCATCACCCACGGCTCGCGCAACCAGCGCCGCCCGGGCTCCATCGGCCAGTGCGCCTACCCCGCCCGCGTGCGCAAGGGCCTGCACATGGCCGGCCACATGGGCCACGAGCGCGTCACCGTCAAGAACCTCAAGCTGGTGCGCATCGACGCCGAGCAGAACCTCATGCTCGTGAAGGGCGCCGTGCCCGGCCCCAAGAACGCCTTGGTCCAGATCCGCATGGCCTAAGGGCCTTCGAACGTTCTCACCCTCAGGCTCACAAGGAGAATCCAGATGTCCAACATCGAAGTCAAGAATGCGGAGGGCGCCTCGGTCAAGACCGTCGAGCTCGATTCCCGCGTGTTCGGCATCGAGCCGAACATCCCGGTGGTGCACCACGTGGTGGTCAACTACCTGTCCTGCCTGCGTCAGGGCACCCATGACACCAAGGGCCGCTCCGAGGTCTCCGGCGGCGGCAAGAAGCCGTGGCGCCAGAAGGGCACCGGTCGCGCCCGCCAGGGCTCCATCCGCGCCACCCAGTGGGTCGGCGGCGGCGTGCCCTTCGGCCCCACCCCGCGCTCGCACTACAAGCGCACCAACAAGAAGGAGATCAAGCTGGCCATGCGCTCGGTCCTCTCGGGCAAGCTGGCCGACGGCGAGCTCTTCCTCGTCGACTCCATCGACTTCGGCGACGAGCCCAAGACCAAGAAGGCCAAGGCCCTCCTCGAGTCTCTCGGCATCGCCGACAAGCGCGTGACCGTCGTGGTGGGCAACGACGACATCGTTGAGATGATCTCGTTCCGCAACCTCCCCAACGTCCGCGTCCTGGGCGTCAACGAGGCCAACACCCACAACCTCATCGACAACGGCGCCCTCCTCATGACCGAGGCCGTCGCCAAGACCCTCGAGGAGGCTCTCGTCTAATGAACTCCGTCTACAACGTCATCATCCGCCCCATCGTCTCGGAGCGCACCTTCGACCAGATGGGCGACAACAAGTACACCTTCGAGGTGGCCGGTGACGCCGCCAAGCAGGAGATCGCCAGCGCCGTCGAGCAGATCTTCAACGTGAAGGTCGTCAAGGTCAACACCATGTGGGTCAAGCCCAAGAACAAGCGCGTGCGCTACGCCCAGGGCAAGACCCGCCGCTGGAAGAAGGCCATCGTCACCCTCGCCGAGGGCGACACCATCGAGATCTTCGGCCAGCAGGTCGCAGAGTAGTCCTCTGATGAGGCCCGGGCCCCGTCGCGGGTCCGGGTCGGTGCCGCAATGGATACGCGCGGTACCGTGGTAATCCGGCGTCGTCCCGGTCCCGGCGTCAAGCGCCGATCCCTGGCCGGGGCGGCCATCGGACATATTCGAAAGGGAACATCACCATGGGAGTCAAGCATCTCAAGCCGACCAGCGCGGGCAGGCGTTGGCAGACGGTCTCGGACTTCTCCGAGATCACCTGCACCACGCCCGAGAAGTCGCTTCTCGAGCCCCTGCCCAAGAAGGCCGGTCGCAACAACAACGGCCGCATCACCACCCGTCACCAGGGCGGCCGTGTGAAGCGCAAGTACCGTCGCATCGACTTCAAGCGCAACAAGGACGGCGTGCCCGCCAAGGTCGCCACGATCGAGTACGACCCCAACCGCTCGGCCCGCATCGCCCTGCTGCACTACGTCGACGGCGCCAAGGCCTACATCCTGGCCCCCAAGGGCCTCAAGGTGGGCGACACCGTCATCTCCGGCCCCGGCGCCGACATCAAGCCCGGCAACGCCCTGCCGCTGTCCGAGATCCCCGTCGGCACCCTGGTCCACGCCATCGAGTTCCAGCCCGGCAAGGGTGCGGCCATCGCGCGTTCCGCCGGCACCTCCGTGCAGCTCATGGGCAAGGAGGGCAAGTACGCCGTCCTGCGCATGCCCTCCTCCGAGATGCGCCGCGTGCTGGTCACCTGCCGCGCCACCGTGGGTGAGGTCGGCAACGCCGACCACTCCAACATCCGCATCGGCAAGGCCGGCCGCAACCGCTACAAGGGCATCCGTCCCACCGTCCGCGGCACGGTCATGAACCCGGTCGACCACCCGCACGGCGGCGGCGAGGGCAAGAACCACACCTCCGGCCGTCCCTCGGTCTCTCCCTGGGGCAAGCCGTCCAAGGGTGCCAAGACCCGCGACCCGAAGAAGGGTTCGAACCGTCTCATCATCCGCCGTCGCAAGACGAAGTAGCGCAGTCGCGAGAAGCAGGAGCAATTACCTATGAGCAGGAGTCTCAAGAAGGGCCCGTACGTGGAGACCCGCCTCCTCCAGCGCGTCGTCGCGCAGAACGAGGCCGGCACCAAGGAGGTCATCAAGACCTGGTCGCGTGCCTCCACCATCTTCCCCGACATGGTCGGCCACACCATCGCCGTCCACGACGGCCGCAAGCACGTGCCCGTGTACATCACCGAGTCCATGGTGGGCCACAAGCTCGGCGAGTTTGCCCCCACCCGCACCTTCCGCGGACACAAGGCCTAAAAGAGGGGATAGACAAGCATGGCAAAGAGCACCACTAATCCGTCGCACGTGTCCGCGACCGCGAAGTACGTGCGCGTCGCGCCGCGCAAGGCGCGCCTGGTCGTCGACCAGATCCGCAACAAGTCCGTCGAGCGCGCCATGGAGATCCTCCGCTTCTCCGAGCGTGCCGTGGCGGTCGACGTCGAGAAGGTCCTTCGCTCCGCGGTGGCCAACGCCTACCAGAACAAGGGCTTCCGTCCCGACGACCTCGTGATCGTCGAGACCTACGTCGACGAGGGCCCCACCCTGAAGCGCATCCGTCCCCGCGCCAAGGGCTCGGCCTCGCGCATCAACAAGCGCACCAGCCACATCACCGTCACCGTCGCTCCCCGAAAGGAGGCGTAACAGATCCATGGGTCACAAGGTTTCTCCCACCGGATTCCGTCTCGGCGTCACCGAGAACTGGCGTTCTCGCTGGTACGCCGATAAGGATTACTCGGCCAACGTCGGCAACGACCTCAAGATCCGCAAGTTCCTGAAGAAGCGCCTCGAGCGTGCCGCCCTCTCCAGGGTCGACATCGAGCGTGCCGGCAACAAGGTGAAGGTGGTCATCTACACCGCCCGCCCCGGTATCGTCATCGGCAAGAAGGGCTCAGAGATCGACGCCCTCCGTCGCGAGCTCGAGAAGATCGCCGGCACCGAGAAGGGCGGCGTGTCCGTCGACGTCATCGAGGTCAAGCGCCCCGAGCTCGACGCCAGCCTGGTCGCCCAGTCCATCGCCGAGCAGCTCGAGCAGCGCATCGCCTTCCGCCGCGCCATGCGCAAGGCCGTCCAGAGCGCCCGCAAGTCCGGCGCCAAGGGCATCCGCATCGAGTGCTCCGGCCGTCTCGGCGGCGCCGAGATGGGCCGTCGCGAGTGGTACCGCGAGGGCCGCGTGCCCCTGCAGACCCTCCGCGCCAAGATCGACTTCTCCGAGGCCACTGCCCACACCATCATGGGTGCCTGCGGCGTGAAGACCTGGATCTACCTCGGCGAGAAGCTGCCGGGCCAGCCTGCGCCCAACCCCGCGCTCGAGGGCCCGTCCCGCCCCCGTCGCCGTAACGAGAGGAGGGGCAACTAATGCTGGCTCCCAAGCGTGTTCTCCACCGCAAGGTGCAGCGCGGTTCCATGAAGGGCAAGGCCAAGGGAGGCACCAAGCTCAGCTTCGGCTCTTGGGGCATCCGCGCCGAGGAGTGCCACTGGATCACCAACCGCCAGATCGAGGCCGCCCGTATCGCCATGACCCGTCAGATGAAGCGTGGCGGCAAGGTCTGGATCACCATCTTCCCGGACAAGCCCATCACCAAGAAGCCCGCCGAGACCCGCATGGGTTCCGGTAAGGGCAACCCGGAGGAGTGGGTGGCCGTCGTCAAGCCCGGCCGCATCATGTTCGAGATCGACGGCGTGAGCGAAGAGGTTGCCAAGGAGGCCCTGCGTCTGGCGCAGCACAAGCTTCCCATCCGCACCAAGATCGTCTCCCGCGCCGACCAGGCCGAGGAGGATTAACCAGTATGAAGGCCAAAGAGATTCGCGAGCTCACCGACGAGCAGCTGTCCACCAAGCTCGAGGAGGCCAGGGCCGAGCTCTTCAACCTGCGCTTCCAGATGGCCACGAGCCAGCTCGACAACACCGCTCGGGTGACCACCGTCAAGCGTGACATCGCCCGAATCCAGACCGAGATGCGCGCGCGCGAGATCGCGGCCGCCAAAGCCGCCAACTAGTCGCTAGGGGAGAAGAAACATGAGCGATTCCCGTAATTCGCGCAAGGTCCGCACCGGCGTCGTGTCGTCGATCTCCGGCGACAAGTCCATCACGGTGTCGATCACCGAGCGCAAGCCGCACCCAAAGTACGGCAAGATGATGAACGTCACCAAGAAGCTCCATGCCCACGACGAGAACAACGAGTGCGGCATCGGCGACACCGTGAGGGTCATGGAGACCCGCCCCCTGTCCAAGACCAAGCGCTGGCGCCTCGTGGAGATCGTCGAGAAGGCCAAGTAGCCACCGCCATCAGAACCCCGGCACACGTGCGTCGCACTCGTGGGCGCACCTCTGGAAACCGGTGGTACGGAGGATAGAACTATGATTCAAATGGAGACCGTGCTCAACGTCGCTGACAACAGCGGCGCGCGCAAGGTGAAGTGCATCAAGGTCCTGGGCGGCTCCAAGCGCCGTTACGCCGGCATCGCCGACGTCATCGTGTGCGCCGTCCAGGAGGCCACCCCCGGTGGCTCGGTGAAGAAGGGCGACGTCGTCCGCTGCGTCGTCGTGCGCACCGTCAAGGAGACGCGCCGCAAGGACGGCAGCTACATCCGCTTCGATCAGAAC
>CBCSOI010000060.1:0-7809 GCA_965141595.1 uncultured Atopobiaceae bacterium
GGCCGTTCCGAGGATGGCGACGGAGGCGTGGGAGCCGGCGTCCCTGTCGAAGATCGAGATGCCGCCGCGGCCCTCGATGAGGGCGCGGTAGCCGCTGGCGTACTCGTCGAAGTCGATGTCGTGGTGCAGGTATGGCTGGAGCAGCTCCTGGCTGGGAGCGAGCTCGGCGTCGTGCAGGTAGTCGCAGTGAGCGATGACTTTGGCGAAGTACGCGAGGTCGCGCTCCTTGGTGAAGCCGCAGAGCTGGTTTGTGTTGTGCAGACGGACGTCGAGGAGCAGGTCGACCTTGTGGTCGATGAGCGTGGTGAAGAACTGCTCGGCAGTGGTCTGGTAGGCGGAAAGGGTGATGACCGATCGGGACATGGCGCCTCCCTGGCGTTGGGGTTCGTGAAAGGGTTCATACCCCGAGGGGCCCCTAGGCATTGCCCCCCTCGGAACCTGAACGCGGCCGAGGGCGACTTCCGACGGAGAACCGCGCCGGAATCCGCCCTCAACCGCGTTCAGATGCGGGAAATCCACCCTCACCCGCGTTCAGGTGGAGAAAGGGATGTCCTCAGACGCGTTCAGGTTCCCGGGAAGGGGGAGGCGCGGGAACCAGACGCTGGGGTGCGGAGGCCCTGGCGAGCGGGGCCGGACCCTCTCGCTCCCCTGCGCACCCCGACACACCCTCGGCACCTGAACGCGGCCGAGGGCGACTTCCGACGGAGAACCGCGCCGGAATCCGCCCCCAACCGCGTTCAGGTGCGGGAAATCCGCCCTCAACCGCATTCAGATGGAGAACGAGGTGTCCTCAGCCGCGTTCAGGTGCGGGAAGCCCCTAGCGCTCCGCTATGGCCGCCGCGCCGAACGAGCCCGGGCCGCTGTGGGAGGCGATGACGCAGCCGGTCTCCACCCACTCGACCTCCTGGAAGCCCGCCTCTCGCACCCGGGCCTCGGCTTCGGCGCGGATCTCGTCGGACAGCCCGCTGGAGTAGACGAAGGCCAGGCGCGAGCGGTCGAGCCCCTCCCGCGAGAGGAAGTCGTCGAGGAAGGCGCGGCACGCCCGGGCCATGGAGCCGCGGCGCTTCTTGGTGGCCACGAGCCGGCCGTCGACCATCTCGACGGTGGGTTTGATGCGCAGCAGGTGGGCACCAAGGTAGGCGGCGTTGCTCAGACGACCGCCCGCGCGAAGAAAGGCGAGGTCGCCGGGGATGAAGCCCAGCCGGATGCGTCCGGAGAGGTCCCGGGCGAGGTCGGCCGCATCGTCCACGGTGGCGTCGGGGTTGTCGCGCAGGAACCGGGCGACCTCGGAGACCACGAGGTACTGGGCGCAGGTGACGCTCTTGACGTCCACGGAGGTGACGTAGTCGCGCCCCTCCGCCGCGGTGAGGGCCGAGTCGTAGGAGCACGTGGTGGCAGCCGAGTAGGCCAGGTGCAGGATCCGGGCGTCGGGGTGCTCGGCGTGGATGCGGTCGAAGGCCACGGCGAAGTCGTGGGGCGTGCAGCCGCTTGTGGTGGGCACCGCGCCGGTCTCGGCACAGGTTGCGAGCATCTGCGCCGAGGTGACGGCGCCGTCGTCGAAGGTCCCCCCCGCCAGCGTCACGTGCATGGGCACGACCTCGATGCCGAGGGAGCGACGGGCGGCCTCGGGGATGTCGGCGCCCGACTCCGCGAGGAGGACGACGGGTGCGGTCTGGGTGGGGGCCATGGGTGCTCCTCTCGCAGGCGACGGACGCCTACCTCGTTTTCAGCCGGCGTTCATAATAAGGGACCCACACAGCGGCGTACAGGGCCGATGCGGCACGGCGGATATCATTGCGTTGCCCAACCGCCCTGAGAGGGAGCCGCCATGCCGCACACAGCCGCCCGCCACCTGCCCGTCGTCGCCCTGGCGGCATGCCTCTGCCTGGTCCTGGGAGCCTGCTCGACGGGCACCGCGGGGCGGGCGCCCTCCCCCGTCGAGCAGGACGCGGGGAGCCAGGAAGCGGCTGCCAGCGACCAGCCCGCCGAGGAAGGCGCCGGGCAGGACACCGCCGCTGAGCCCGCCACCCCGTCCGCAGCCACGCCGTCCACCGCCGGAGCGCTCTCCGTGAAGGGCTCGCAGCTCGTGGGCGAGGACGGCGATCCGGTGCAGCTGCGCGGCGTGAGCACGCACGGGCTCGCGTGGTTTCCCGGCTACGTGAACCGCGAGCTTTTCGGCGAGCTCCGCAGCGACTGGGGCGCCAACGTGGTGCGCTTGGCGCTCTACACGGCCGAGAGCGGCGGCTACTGCACCGACGGCGACCGCGCCAAGCTGCAGGGGCTCGTGGAGGACGGCGTGGATTACGCCACGGAGGCGGACCTCTACGCCATCGTGGACTGGCATGTGCTCTCCGACGCGGACCCCAACGAGCACGTGGACGACGCCAAGGCGTTCTTCGGCGCCATGGCCGAGAACTACGCGGACCACGACAACGTGATCTACGAGATCTGCAACGAGCCCAACGGCGACACCTCGTGGGCCGACATCAAGCGGTATGCCGACGAGGTCATCCCCGTCATCAGGGAGCACGCGCCGGACGCCGTGGTCCTCGTGGGCACGCCCACGTGGTCCCAGCGGGTGGACGAGGCGGCGGCGCACCCGCTGGCCTTTGACAACGTGATGTACACGCTGCACTTCTACGCGGCCACGCACCAGCAGGACCTGCGTGACCGCCTGCAGGCGGCCGTGGAGGCGGGGCTGCCGGTCTTTGTGAGCGAGTTCGGCATCTGCGACGCCAGCGGGTCGGGGGCGGTGGACCTGGTGTCGGCCGACGCGTGGGTAGACCTCATGGACTCGCTCGACGTGGGCTACGTGTGCTGGAACCTCTCGAACAAGGACGAGTCGTCGGCGCTGTTCAGGCCGGGGTGCGACAAGACAAGCGGCTTTGAGCGGGACGACCTGTCCGAGGAGGGCGCGTGGCTGTGGGACACGCTGCACGGGGAGCGGGAGTGAGGGATGGCTACAATCATCGAGCCGAGCGCAGAGACCGCCCAGGCAATCCGCGAGCTGTACGCCATAACCAACCGGCTGGGCGCGCTCTACCCGGGGCGCCACTTCACGCCCGACGGGCACATGGTGGGAAGCCTGGGCGAGGTCGTGGCGGCGGAACACTACGGACTAGGCCTGCTCAAAGCCTCTGCCCCGGTGCACGATGCCAAGGAGCTCGCCACCGGCAGGCTTGTGCAGATCAAGGCGACCCAAGGCAGGCGGGTGGCGTTGTACGAGGAGCCCGATTACCTGATCGTGCTCCTCATCCACCGCGACGGGACGTTCGAGGAGGTCTACAACGGGCCGGGCAAACGCGTATGGGAGGCTACCGGCAAGCCGCAGAAGACCAGCCAGAAGTCCGTCTCCCTCACCAAGCTGCGCGAGCTGAACGCGGGTGTGGATGAGGGAGACAGGATCGCGGAGGGAAGGAAGTAAGCGCGACGGAAGAGCCTTACGGCCGACCGTCCAGCACCCCCATCGCCCTGTCTGCCTCCTTCGCCCACTTCTCCACAGCAGCAGCCACTTCCTCGACGGTAGCATCGGGAGGAAGCATCTGAAGAGTGCCATCGGCACGATTGCGCATGGCCTCTCCCTGGCCACGCGCGATCTCGTCCACCTTCGCCCATAGCACCGGTGACGCTCCCTTGTTTCCGCGGAGCCAGCACCAGATACGCCAGCCCTCTTCACACGCCCACGCCTCCGTCGAGACGCACAGGTGCCTATCCCTCACCTTGAGAAGGTGAGAGTCGAGCGGCGCCGAGTCATGAACCACGATGGCGCCAAGGAACTCGGGCCACTGTTTGGCCCAGTTGACGCCCTCGATTTCCCCGCGCTCATCAAGCAATGCGGCAATAGTCTGGCAGAGCTCTAGCTGCTCCGCCCGATACTGCTGGACGGTCTCGAGAAAACGAGAGGCGTCGTCCCAATGCGCCCTGATGAAACCACTGGTAGAATCATCCACCCTCGTCTCCAAACGTTCGATTGTGCTCATGAAGTCCTCGGCGAAGACGGGCCACGCACCCGACGGGCACTCAATGCCGGCCATATTCGCCCTGACCCGGTCAAAAAGGCCCCGGTAGGTAACCGATGTGAACCCGCCAGGTGATGCAACATCGGAAAGGTCGGTTAACGAGAGAACGAGACGTACGGGTTCGGAGCCCTCGTTGAACGCGTCGTTATCGATCGTGGCGGCGTAGTCTTCCAGGTCGTTGTACAAGTCGGCAAGGACCTTGTTCTCGATGCCCACCACTACGCCCTCGCCGTGGACCACGAGGTCGATTCGATTGCCCTCTGCAGTGGCACGCTCCCGCTCCACGTGCCCGATACGATTGTTCCGATGTTCGTAAGCCGTCCGATCGCCCGCCTGACCGGCCGCCTCCATGAGAGAGCGAAACCACAGCTCACCAAATCCATGCGCCGCTGTTGGATTGATCAGAAACGCAAGAATATTGCTTGCAGCCACCTCTTTGGTGCCGATACCCGCGACCTCCATAAACGTCGGGGAATCATGCCCAGAACGATCCAACTCGCCGAACCGGCGGAGCAGTTCGGCGCATCTCTGAAGCTCATCTTCAATCAGACCTCCGCGGGCGCAGGCATCGCAATGGACCCACGGTAGCATCCGAAGTGCTATCAGCAGAGCGTCCTGATGGGACAGGGGCATCCAGCGGTCTAGAAAAAGCTCCTCTCGACGGCTTGACCACCGAGAGGAGCTTGGAATGCTGCGGCAACTTCCGCACCAGGGCTAGTCAGCCACGTTGTAGTAGTTCACGCTCACCTTGATGTTGGCAGCATCCACACTGGACATGGCCTCGAACTTCACCTTCTCGCCCGGGGCCCACGACTTGGTGCTGGTGTAGGTCTCCTCGGCCTTCACGCCGTCAGCGTCATAGAGGGAGACGACCAGGCCCACGTCCTTGAAGTCGTACTCGGTGGTGTTCTCCCCCACGCCCGAGTAGGTGAAGAGACCATAGCCGTCGTCGGTCTTCTGGAAGTCGATGGACTCCACCAGCTGTTCGATGGCGTTCTTGGTCTCCTTCTGGGAGAGCGCGGCACCACCCTGAGCCAGCATCTCGTCGAAAGTGGTCTGGAACCTCTCGGGAACGGTGAGCTCGTACTTGTCGGCGAAGGTCTTGAGCATGCCGGTACGCTCCCCGTACACCTCCTGCCACTTCTGGTAAAACTCGAGGCTTGTCGTGGGGTAGTCCTCGAGGATCTTCAGGGAATCGTTGAGCGCGTTGACGTAGGCGATAACGGACTCCTGGAGCTTGGAGTCCTCGAACGGGCGGTCCTTGAGCGGAGAGACCACGTCGAGCTCGGTCTGGACGGCCTTGGTGAGGTGCGCGGCGGAGCTGGTGTCCTCGCCAGCCTCCTGCTGCTCGTCGAGATAGTCGGAACGGGCCACAAGCCCCTCGGCGATGACGGCCATGGCCTCGTCGTCGGCGTAGTCGGGGCCCTCGTCCTTGGGCCGGGCACCGCAGGCGGTGAGGCCGAGGACCAAGGCGAACGTTGCAAAGAGAACCGGGAGGAGTGCGAACCTGTTTTTCATCATGACCTTTCAGATTGATTTCGAAGTGCCATGATACCAAACGAGTGGGGCACGGGAATCAGAAAGCCTCCAGATACAGATTATGCATATATGTTTAAATTAGATGACACGCGTCCCAGCGTCGGCGGAATCATTCACACGCCGTCATCGCACTGATAGTCCGGCGGGTCCCAACCCACCGCCACGGCTCTGAGCGCCCTCTCTGTTCTGGGCTGTACCATTGGCCAGCACGAGGGTTTCTGCATGCTTGACGGTACGACCTTCCGCAAACACACGCTCGTCGATAACAGCCTGTTGATACTAGATGATTTTCAGCAACTCAAGGCACACTTGAATACCGGTGGTATGATTCTTGTTATGAATTTGACGCATGGACACAAGGAGACATGCCATGTCGAAGCTGAATATCGACCAGAAGACGATTAACGGCCTTCTCACCGAGAAGAACGCCGACTTCCTTATCCCAGACTACCAGCGACCCTACGCCTGGGGGGAGGACGAGTGCGCGACGCTTTGGGACGATTTGCGCACCTTCGCCATGCCGGACGATAACATCAATCTGTTTAACGACAACGAGGAGTACTTCCTCGGACCCATCGTCACCTTCGAAAACGACGGAGGTAAGAAGGAGGTGATCGATGGGCAGCAGAGGCTCACCACAATCATGCTCCTACTTCGCGCCTTCTGCACGCGCTTCGAGAGCATGAAAGATCAAGACTCGGTCACGATGCACAGCGACCTGGAGAAGTGCATCTGGAAAACCGCAAGCCTCAACAAGGTCGACCACACGAAGCTCAAGCTGGACTCAGAGGTGGCTTCGGACGACGACAAGCAGGAGTTTCTCAGCATCCTATACAGCGGCAGAGTCGAGCCAAGTCAAAATAGCCAGTATGCAAAGAACTACAGGTTCTTCGAGGACCGTATCAACGAGCTCGTTAACAGCTATCCCTCCTATGTCGCCGAGTTCGCATGGCGCATCCTGAACAACGTGATTCTGCTACCCATCGAGGCGGAAAGCCAGGACACAGCGCTGCGCATCTTCTCGACCCTGAACGACCGCGGGCTGCCCTTGGCCGACGCTGACATCTTCAAGAGCCAGTTCTATAAGCACTACAGCGCCGCAGGCAGGAAAGACGAGTTTGTGACCCGATGGAAGCAGCTCGAGGAGACGGCGGCCCAGATACTCCGCCCCACCAAGGGCACACCCATGGACGAGCTGTTCACCCGCTATATGTACTACCGCCGCGCCCTCAAAGGTATCCGCGATACAACCACCAGAAGCTTGCGCGACTTCTACAGCAACAACACCTACGAAATCCTGAGGGAGGACGGTTCACTGGACGACCTAGAGGCGCTTCTTGAGTTCTGGAGAAAGGTAGAGGCACAGGATGGGTTCAGCGAGCGCGTACTGCGCCGCCTGTTTGTGCTGAGCTATGCCCCCAATGGCATGTGGACCTACCTCTTGAGTACCTGGTTTCTCGCCAAGCGTGACGCGCAGAGCGAACTTGACGAGGAAGAACTCTACCACTTCCTCAGCCAGATAACGGGTTTCATCTACGCCTACTCGCTTGAGCGTCCCGGCGTAAACGCGCTGCGCGGACCCGTGTACCCGGCCCTCATCGACATCGTGAACGGCGAACCCATGCACTTCAACGCCGAGCCCTTCGACCGCGCGGTGATGACGAGACGATTCGAGAGCTTCCAGTTCACCAATCAGCGTCGCTTCACGCGCAGCATGCTGGTTTGGTGGGCCTTCACCGACCCCGAGCAGCCCTTGCTCGACCCTGACACCACGCTCGAGATTGAGCACATATACGCCCGTAGGCGCAACGAGACAAGCCCCCTTTCCAAGAAAGCCAACCTGGAAGCGCTGGGGAACAAGGTGATGCTGGAGAAGCGCGTGAACATCCGTGCCGCCGACTACCTACGAGGGTTACGTAAACGACAAGGGGGCCAAGATTCCCGGAACGGCCGTGCACGAACTGGTACAGATTGCTGGCCGCGATGACTTCACCGAAGCCGACATCGAGGAGCGCACTAACACGATCATCGGCGCCTTTGTGGACTGGCTAGGCGAGCTGGGCCTGCTGAGGGAGTAGCAACACGCCGGGCCCGGCGGGCTGGGGCGCACGAGGGAATCGACTGACGCTGCGGGGTTTTGACACGAATCGAGCCGCGTCAGCGACCCGCGGGCATACGACGGGCGCGTCGGGTTACCTGGCGGCGAGATATGAGCGGGGGAAGGGCCCGTTATCGGAGGGTAGTGACGCCG
>CBCSOI010000061.1:0-7672 GCA_965141595.1 uncultured Atopobiaceae bacterium
TGATGTCGTCTGCGAGCAAGGGAATGACTTCAGGTACGCCCCGCACGAACTCACCCACGAGCGCTCCGACAGCTGGGATGAGCTGGTGAAGGATGCAACCCCCTCAGACCCGATTATCGCTTGCGAGTATTTTGGGCACCGCGATCGCGATTGCCGCTATTGCCATCTCGACGAAAAGGAATGCGCGAAAGCAATGGCCGAAGACATCGTCCGCCGCGCCAAGGCCCTCGCGGGGTGGTCGGCGTTGAGTGACCTTTGCGCCGAGTCGCGCTCCGCCCTGCTCGCGGCGTCCGTGGCCTGCGACAACGCCGAGCAAGCCCTGATACGCGCCCGTCACTACCTCTGGAAGGCCGAGGACCTGTCTTGCAAGCTGTCCTACGACGACGGCGGCACAAGCCTCTCGCAGCGGTTGTTTGACGCCCAGTGCGGCGTGCTCGACATCCGCGAGCTCCTCGACATGGAGGTGCTCGGCAAGGGGTCGGTCGAATGGGTGGATTTTGGAGGGGCGCAATGAGTGACTGGGTGGCCGGCGAGCTGGAGAGGCTCGCGGTGTTTGCCGACTCCATCGAGAGCGACCTCGCCTTCTCCGCCCGCCGATGCCGGCACATCCCCCTCGGCATCACCCTGGGAAACGTGGAGAGCGCCAAGGACGATGCGGAGGCCCTGGCGGAGGTTCTCGGGATGCTCGCCGGTGAGATCAAAGACGAGATGAGGGGGAGCGACCGATGAGTGAGACCAAGCCTTGTCCCTTCTGCGGGTCTGCCGACACGGTGGTCGATTCTGAGTACCGCGACGACGACCCCTTCGCCTTCTTCTTCGGCTACCACGAGGTCCGGGTCGTCTGCCGGAGATGCGGGGCAGGGGGTCCGCGGGTGCTCATGGGGGCCACCGACGTCCCCCGCGAAGGGGACCCTTACTACAACCCCGCAGCATGGGAAGCGGCCGCACGGGCGTGGGACGAGAGAAGCGGCGACGGGCGAGAGTGCGGCGAATGGTGACCGTCGACAAGACGCCGAGGCCCTACGTCCTCGTCGTCTTCGACGGCGAGATAGCCTCCGGCTCGGTCAGCGTCGACGTCCGCCGCTTCGGAACAGCCGAGGAACTTCTCGAGGCGGTCGACGCCCTGGATTGTTGGAGCTTTCGCAAGGTGGCCGAGGAATGGGTCCACACCGGCCCTGAGGCCGGAGGTGCGCCGGTCGGGGGCACGGTCATCGTGGAGTTCGACCAAGGTCGTGTCCCCTGCGACTATGTGGACGTGACGTGGGACCGCGAGACCCACCTGCAGACGGTGTGGCGCTGCTCGGCGTGTGGAAACGAGCACACCGAGCGCGCCGGTTCCGAGGGCGTCGGTCGCGAATTCCGGTTCTGCCCGTGGTGCGGGCGTCCCATCGGGACCCGGACGTCCGCGGCAAGAGACGGGTGTCCTCGCCCCGGCCCGGCCGAGGTCGTCGCCCGCGTCGAGGAGACGGTTCCTGTCTCCTGTGTGCAACGCGGGTACCGGGGAAGCAGCCTGGTCCTCCTCGCCGAGTCCGAGCTCATCGACGCCGTCCCCGACCCAGACACCTTCGACCCATGGGACGACGTCGACGACCTCGTGGACTACGTCGCGGCCGTGGAGCTCCCGGGGATGGACCCGGACCGCTCCTTCGAGGGGTGCGAGGTCCGCATCACCGTGGAACTGACAGAAAGGGGCGACCATGGACCTGAATGAGATCATGTCGGCCGGCCTCTGGACCTACGACCCACTCCCGAAGGGGGTCCTGTGGCCCTGCTTCGAGGACGGGGTCCCGGTGGCCGTCGGATCTGTGGCCTGCGACGAGTTCGGCCACCCCTTCAAGGTGGAGTGCGTCGAGTTCTTCGGTGGCTGCATCACCCTGGTGGGCGACCGCAGCCACCGACACCTCGAATACGGCGAGGCCGTCGAGCGGTCCTGCGGAAAGGAGCGGCCATGAGCGACCCCTTGGACCTTCGGGGGCTCACCGCGACGATGGTCCTCGGCAGCATCAAGGGCGCGGCCACGGAGCTCGGCCGCGCCATGGCGCTCCTGCCGGAGCTCGGCCTCGAGCCGGAGGCGGAGGAGGCCGTCTCAGACACCCTGGCCAAGGCCACCGTCTACGCCCTGAGCGCCAAGGCCAAGGTCGAGCTGGACCCGTCCCTCGAAGACTGTCTGTGAGAGAGCCCATCGCAGACCTACCCCACAGAACCCGGGCGAGTCCCCAGGACCCCGCCCGGGTTCCCCTTTTCTGCCTGCCCCGGCGGCCGAAGCCGCCGGCGGGAGCCCCCGCGAGGGCCCGCATCGGGCCCGTCCGGGCACTGGCGCCCGCCTCAGGAAGACCGGAAGGGGATTGCGATGGCTGATGAGAAGCTCGACGCCATGAGGGAGGCCCTCGTGGCAAGGCTCCTGGAGGACATGGACGCCCTGGGGGCCAACTGGGTCAGGCCCTGGGTCTCCCAGGCGCCCCAGAACCCCTCCACGGGCACGGTCTACCAGGGCCGCAACGCCCTCATCCTCGGCTTCGTGATCCGCTCCGAGGGCTACGAGGACCCGCGCTTCATGACCTTCCGCCAGGCCCAGAAGATGGGCCTCAAGGTCGCCAAGGGATGCCACGGGTGGCCGGTGGAGCGCTGGGGCGAGGTGTTCTTCCACAAAGAGAAGACCGGCCGGATCCCCCAGCCCAGGAGCGCCGCCGAGCGCGAGCGCTACCGCAGGGACCCCGAGATCGACAGCAAGGTGCTCCCCATCGGCCACTACACCGTCTTCAACGGAAGCGACATCGTGGGGCTCGAGCCCTTCTGCGCCCCGGACACCATGGCAGACACCGAGGCCAGAAGGACGCTTGTGGAGGGCTGCCCCTGCGAGCTCAGGGTCCTTGCCACGGACAGCGCCTTCTACTCGCCCATGTTCGACCGCATCGAGATGCCCCTTGCCGCCTCCTTCACCGACGAGGGGACGTTCCTTCGCTGCCTCCTCCACGAGGAGGTCCACGCCACCGGCGCCGAGGGGCGCCTGGGCCGCCCCGGCATCGTCTCCGGCGAGGGTATGGGCTCTGAGTCCTACGCCTTCGAGGAGCTCGTGGCGGAGCTCGGCAGCGTGTTCTGTGCGAGCCGCCTCGGCATCGGCCTCGGGGAGCTTGCCGCGGCCGACCTCCAACGAGACGGCGCCTGGGAGAACCACGGCGCCTACCTCAAAGGCTGGCTCCAGGCGCTGCCGCCCGAGGAGCGCCCCCGCTCCCTCATGGCCGCTGCCACCCAGGCGGGACGGGCCGCCGACTGGCTCTTCGAGCACCGCTTCTCCAAGGGCGAAGCCGAAACAGCGGCCTGAGAAAGAGACGATATAGAAAGGAGGCCCCATGGGCCAGTACTACCATGCCGTAATCGAGGCGGGCGACACCGAGGCCCCTGTCGTCGTGAACCCAATGGACTTCTGGGACGGCCTGAAGCTCTTGGAGCACGCCTTGGCCTATGGGCAAAGCCCTGCATCCTCTCTCACCGTGGCTTGCGCCATGGCGCTCCTTGACGCCCAAGGTCCCTCGGGTTCCCGCGTCTGGTGGATGGGCGACTACGCCGACAACGTCATCGACGACGGGGACGAGGCCGCCTGGGGTGCCTACCGCGCCGCCTGGGGAGACGGCCCCTCGAAGAAGCCCTCCCCGGAAGTGGAGGAGGGCGACTGTAGGCGCACCTGCACCGGCTACCTCGTGGACCTCGACCGCCACACCTTCGTGGACGTGGCCGCCTCCTGCAACGGCGCAGACACCGAGAGCCACTGGGTCTTCCACCCGCTGCCCCTGCTGGCCGCCGTCGGCAACGGTCAGGGATTGGGCGACTACGGCGGCCCCGACCCCGAGGGCCTCATCGGCTCCTGGGCGGGCCACAGGATCGCCTGGGTCAAGGAACCGCCAAAGGACGCGTCCCAGACCATCTGCGTCTTCGCCGTCGAGGTCCAGGAGCCCCGCTGGGGCTGAAAGGAGGCATTCCGTTGAGGTTCTACGTTAACTACCGAGAGTACGACGATGGCGGTTACGCCTGGTGGAATACCTGGCACCGGGGTCTCAAGACGAGGCGCGGCATGGAGGCGTGGCTGGAGCGCCACGGCTACCTGAGGACGGACAGGCCGAACGTGTGGCAGGGGACGGAGCACCCCTACAAGAACGAGGCCACGGTCTACACCTGGGAGGAGCTCCCGGAACACGTCCGGGAGACCATGCTCCGGGACGACCTCGGGCCCAACTCCTGAACCGCAACTATCAAAGACCCAAGGAAGAAGGAGGTGGCCATGGCCACCGTGCTCAGCCGTGACCTAGCCCGCGCCCTGGGGGAGATCCGCCCCGACATCGTGGCGGGAAACCTTGCCGACACCTACCGGGGCGACGACGCCCGGGGCTGCTCCAGGCTCCTCACCGACGGGGTGAGCTGGGTCTTCGTGGACACCGTGCCCGAGGACGCCCAAGGCGCCTTCACCGACGCCTACGGCCCCGTCGCCGTGTGCCACCGGGTGGCGGGACCCGATGACCCGACCCCGAAGGGCCCGGACACCTTCTGCCGGGTGACGCCGGAGGCCGCCGCCCGGGCCGCCTCGGACCTCATCGACGACGGGACCCGGGCCACGGCCGTGAACCTCGCCGTCTCCTACCTTGGGCGCCGTGGATACCGCGTCCTGGAGCGCGACTGGGTGTGTGCCGCCGGCACCGTCGACATCGTGGCCGTAGACCCCGACGGCGCCCTCGTCCTCATGTCGATACGCCACCGGGTGGCCCCGGGGGCCACGGACCGCGAGCAGCTGGGGACCGTCGCCGTGGAGGCCGAGGAGCGCCGTGCCATGCGCAAGTGCTGCCTCCATCGCCTCGTGGAGGAGCGCGAAGGCGGCGACCAACCCCGGGAGTCCACCCGCTTCGACGTCCTGGGGCTCACCTTCACGGGAGGTGCCGACGTGCGCCTGCGCCACCTCATCGGCGCGGTGTCCTGGGACTCCGACTGACAAGACAAGCCTCAAGGGATTGGAGCCGCACCCATGATCCACGGAGAGCTTCGCGACGTGAACGTGCCCGTCGTGGTCTTCGACCCGACCCAGGGACTCGTCTACTTCGGGTGCCCGAGCGACCAGGCCGAGACCGAGACCGGAGAGGAGCTCATCCTCGGCATGGCCGAGTACGGCCCCGAGGGCGTCGTCGCAAACGACTGGGACAACCCGGCCCTCTGGGGCATGGGAGACGACATGCTCGGGGCCGTCGCCGCCGGGAGCCTCTACGACTTCCCCGACGGCGTCGACCTGAACCTGTGCCACGTCTTCCCGACGGACGACCCGCCTGTGGACTCCCGGGACCTCGCCGAGATGGCCGAGGTCGCCGACTGGATCGCGGCCGTCGAGGCGCAGGGGGTCCCCGCAGCGCCCCGGCGCGACGGCCTCGACACCCCCCGCGTCGTCGCCACGCCTCCGGGGGAGGGGAGCTGCCTTGGCGACCTCCTGGCCCACGCCGGCTTCGACGACGTCCGCGAGATGGACCCCGACGCCACCGAGGACGACATCTCCGTCCTCGAGCTGGCGGCCCGCACCTTCCGCCCGGCCGACACAGCCTCCCTGGACGCCGTTCTCTGTGCCGCCTACGGAGGACATCGCGGGAGAGGGGAGTACGCCCCCGCCATCTTCCGCGCCCGGGCCCTGGCATCGGCCCTCGTGGCCATGGGGGAGGCGAAGCCCTGCTTCAGGCGGCACTCCGAGTCTCCGGACGAGATGGTGGCCGCCCACAGCTGGATCGGCTTCCATGTCCGTGGGGGGCGCGTGAACGGCCGCTGGGGCTCGATGTCGGTCGAGGACGCCGCCATGGCCCGCGGTGCCTGCGACGAAGGCGACATCGCGAGGGCCTGCATGGAGGCGGCCCAGGAGGCCGCGGAGGGGCCCCGTCACGGGTCCGAGGCGGAGCCCGGCGACACCGGACGTCGCGTGGAGGGACTCGAGGATCTCATCCGCTGCTACGACGTCTATATCCAGAACGCCTTCGACGACCCGGAGAGGATCGCCTCCGGCTGGGTGCCGCTCTGCGTCGCCGAGTTCGCCGGGAGCGAGAAGTTCGGGAACCTCAAGGCCGCACCCCGCCATCCCTAACAGAATGCAGCAACAGATCGGAGGCCCCCATGGCCGTCTTCAAGTACGTCGAGGAGGGTTTCGTCTGCTACCTCTCCTGCGACCGCCCCGAGGTGAACTCCCCCGAGGCGTTCCGCGGCCTCTGCCGCGAGGTCTTCGCGAAGGCCTGCCCGGTGACCGTCGGGACCACCTTCGGGGTCGGCCTCCTGCCGGCCCTCACCGACGACCCTGCGGAGAACCTCGCGAGGTTCGCGGGGATCGACGGCGGGGACCGCGAGGACTTCCTCGGGGAGTACCCCGAGAGGGTCCGGAAGGCCCTCACGGAGGCAGGGGTCTCCCTCGAGAACCTCGGCTACTACTACTATCCCGACGAGGTGGACGAGGCCGCGGCCCTGGAGCGCGACCGCTTCTCCGAGGTCCACAGAGACGCCGTCGTGGTCGAGGACTTCGACCTCACCGACCTCCGCCGGTGCCCATTCTGCGGGGCCCCCGCGAGGGTCTACAGAGGCCGTGACAGCGTCCTTGGGGGCATCACGGTGGCCGTGGAGTGCTCCTACGACATGTGCGCGGCCCGGATCGGGCTGCTCACCACGGAGGCCGGGGTGGACGTCGCCGTGACCGACGTGGTGAGCGCCTGGAACCGCAGGGCGGGGGAGTAGCCATGGCAACGTATCGCTACAAAAACGAGGCCAGAGAGCCCACGGCTTCAGCCGTAGGATGAATCACCTGTCAGATGAACGTGGACGGGATGCCTCCCATCGAGAACGAGGTGGCCTCCCACCTGAGGTCCACGGGGCACCTCGTGATGTACCAGGTGTCGCCCCTCTTCGAGGGGGAGGAGGCCGTCTGCCGGGCGGTGCGCATGGAGGCGTCCTGCCTGGAGGGGGACCTTAAGATCGACGAGCGCGTCGAGAACGTCCAGGACGGCATCGTCATCGACTACACCGACGGGTCCAGCCGGGCGGCGTGATCGGGCAGACGCCGACGTCTCCCTGCGGCCGAGGCCGCGGACACCCTCGCGCAGGCACGGTGGACGACACCATCGCCGGGGCGAAGGGGCCCTCTCGAGAAAAGGAAACGGGTCACGACGTCGACGCGTGACCCGTTCCCCCGGATGCAAGATCTGCCCCTACTTCGCACAATTTCAACCCGTGGGCGGCCACGTGGGAGGCCGTCCGCCGCACCGGGCCCTGCCCCGGTGCCGACACCTAAAGCATAGCCCAACCGCCCCGTCCCCGCAGGCGGGCCGAGGCCCTGGCCGCCGGGCCCCACGGGACCTACCCCGGCGCGGCCGAGCCGTTCCGGGCCCTGGGCGTCTGAACCGGGGTCCCGACGTCACCGGGCGGCAGCGACGGCCCCCGAAAGCCCCTTCTAAAAGTTCGACCGAGAAGCGCCTGCTCCGGGGTATATCGGGGTAGGCGCCATCCGACAGTCAAGGAGAACGACCCCCCCCCGATGGGGGGGGCGAGAGGAGACAACCATGGCCCTTCCCACCCTCACCCCCGAGCAGCGCGCCGAGAACCTCGCCCTGGCCGCGGCCGCCCGCCACGCCCGCGCCGAGGTCATGGCCAAGGTCAAGGACGGCACCAT
>CBCSOI010000062.1:0-7667 GCA_965141595.1 uncultured Atopobiaceae bacterium
GCAGCCGGTGCGGCGCACGAACTCCTCGGCCTCGTCGGGGTCGGTGAAGGGGTTGCCCTGGCCGGCGTCGGGGCCGTCGTCCTCCTTGCCGCCCACCTTGCCGAGCTCGGCCTCCACGGGGATGCCGATGGAGGCGCCCACGCGGGCCACGGCCTCGGTCTTCTTGATGTTGTCCTCGAAGGTGTCGTGGCTGCCGTCGATCATGACGGAGGTGTAGCCGGCGTGCATGGCGTTCATGCAGAGGTCGAAGTCGCTGCCGTGGTCCAGGTGCAGGGCCACGGGCACGTCGGCGTTCTCGGCGGCGGCGTAGACGAGGCCCACGAAGTAGTCGAGGCCGGCGTACTTCACCGTGCTGGGGGTGGTCTGCATGATCACGGGGGAGTTCTGCTCCTCGGCGGCCTTGATCACGGCCATCACGAACTCGAGGCTCTCCACGTTGAAGGCGCCCACGGCGTAGTGGTTCTCCTGGGCGTCGAGCAGCATCTCACGGGTGGTGACGAGCATGGCGGTTCCTTTCTGGTCTGAAGTGCCGGTGTCGGTTCGGCGGGCGGCCCGCCGCTTGTCCGTTACTCTCCGTCGGCGATCCGCTCGACGACGGTCTGGCCGCGGAGCTCCTCGGCCACGGCGGGGTCGAAGTTGCCCGTGGCGGGGGAGAGGCAGTTGGCCGTGGCGGCGGCCATGGCGAACGCGAGGGCCGAGGGGTCGTCCATGGAGCGCTCCATGGCCACGGCGAAGGCACCCACGAGGGTGTCGCCGGAGCCCACGGGGTTTACGACATCGATGCGGGGCGCGACGCCGCGGAAGGTGCCCTCCGGGCAGGCCATGACGGCGCCGTCGCCGCCCAGGCTCACCACCACGCGCTCGATGCCGGTGCCGTGGAGGGCGCGGGCGGCCTCCACCACCTGGGACAGGTCGTCGCAGGGACGGCCTGTGAGCTGGGCGAGCTCGTCGGCGTTGGGCTTGACCATGGTGGGCAGCGCCCGGACGCCCTCCTCGAGGAGGAGCCCCGAGGTGTCGAGGATCACGGGCCTACCCTCTGCCTTCACGGCCGAGACGATGCGGGCGCAGGCGTTGGCGCCGAGACCCGCCGGCACCGAGCCGTCGACGGTGACCACGGCCGCCTCGCGGGCGAGGCGGCGCACCCTCACGAGCAGCTCCTCGAACTCCGTCTCGGTGACGGGGCGGCCGGGCTCCAGGAACTAGGTGGAGGTGCCGCTCGGGTCGAGGACGTTGATGCAGGAGCGGGTCTCGCCGGCCACCTCCACGAAGTCGTGGGGCACGCCGTCGCGGTCGAGGAGGTCGCGCAGCAGGGCGCCCGCGTGGCCGCCGGCGAAGCCTGTGGCCGTGACGGACGAGCCGCAGGCTGCGACGGCGCGGGCGGCGTTGAGCCCCTTGCCGCCGGCCACGTCGATGACCTCGGTCACGCGCTGGACCTCGCCCACGGCCACGGGCGCGGCGATGCGGTAGGCCTTGTCGATGGACGCGTTGGGTGTGACGGTGACGATCATGGGTTTCCTCTCGGTGCCGTGGCGGGCACGGCCTCTGTGCGTGTCGGCTGGAATGTACCGCGGCCGGAGTCAGGGGGTCGGTCGGCGTGCGGGCGGCGTCCCGCAACCAAACGAAACGCCACCGGGTTTTCAGTCCCTGCAAAGGTTGGGAGCGCTTGTCCCTCCGGTTGTTTAAGAAGCAAAACGAAAGTCGATTCCTTGCTAAAATGCAAGGCAAGAAAAGAAAAACGTCCACATAACCTGCGCAAAGGAAAGAATCATGGCCCACGAGGAGTCACAGCACGGCCGTTCGTTCGTAGAGGAGCGCCGTGCCGCCATCATGGAGCTGCTCGACCGCGAGGCCTCGGTCCAGGTGGCCGACCTCGCCGCGCTCTTCGGCGTGTCGCGGGTGACCGTGCGCTCCGACCTCGACGAGCTCGAGGCGGCGGGGCGTCTGCGCCGCACCCACGGCGGGGCCGTCTCGCTCTCCCGGGCGCTCACGGTCTCCATCCAGGACCGCAGGGTCAACGTGAACGTGGAGGCAAAGCGCGCGGTGGGCCGCGCCGCCGCCGACATGGTGGCCGACGGCGACTCCGTCCTGGTGGACTCGGGCACCACGGCCCTCGAGCTCGTGCGCGCCCTGGGTGGCCACAGCGACGTGACGGTGGTGACCTGCGACTTCACCGTGGCCGACCTCATCGACCGCTCCATGCCCTCCATCGACGCCATCCTTTTGGGCGGCGAGCTGCGCAAGGGTCACCGCTACACCTACGGGCCCATGACCGAGCAGGCCCTGGCGTCGCTCCACCCCCAGATATCGTTCGTGTGCCCCACGAGCTACGTGCCCGGCCGCGGCCTCATGACCAACTACGCGCCCATGGCCCAGATCAAGCGGGCGATGATGGCGTGCGCCGCGCAGACCGTGGTGCTCATGGACGCCACCAAGGTGGACGCCCCCGGCCTCCTGCTGGTGGACACGCTTGCCGGGGTGGACGCCGTGGTCATGGACCGCGACCCCGACGGCGCCGTGGCCGCCGACCTGGCCGAGCTGGCCGGCGGCGCCCGCTTGGTCCTGACCGGCGACCGCTGACCTCGTTACCCCATCACCTTGCCTGTCACCTTGGTCGGACACTTTTGTCCCACGGTGCCCGCTGTCACCTTGGTCGGGCTCCTTTGCTGTCACCTTGGTCGGGCTCCTCGCCTGTCACGCGCCGAGCCCCCCGTGCTCTCTCTTCACAGGTTGGCCACAGGTCTCTGACCGCCCCTTGCATGTGTTCGAATTTGTGCGATAGTGGTACCACGAACACAAGAGAACAGATACAAACACCGCCCGAGGGGAGGCCACCATGCTCAAGTCCGAACGCCAAGACGCCATCCAGCGCCTGTGCGAGGCCCTGGGCACGGTCACCGTCCGCCAGATAGCCGAGGAGCTCGAGGTCTCCGACATGACGGTCCGCCGCGACCTCGAGGAGATGTCCGGCCAGGGTCGCGTGGTGCGCGTCCACGGGGGCGCCCGCCGCGTCACCGGCGAGCGGGGCGCCGCGGTCCCGCGGGAGTTCACCCACCATGAGAAGCGCGCCTTGCACGTGGAGGAAAAGCGCTCGGTGGCGGCCCGCGCCGCTACGCTCGTGGAGCCGGGCGAGACGGTCTTCCTCGGCGCCGGCACCACCATGGAGCGGCTCGCCCAGGCCCTGCCGGCAGGCCGTCTTCGGGTGGTCACCAACAGCCTCTCGGTCTTCGACCTGCTCCGCGACCGCCCCGACACCGAGCTCTGTCTCGTGGGCGGCATCTACCGCTCCGCCACGGACGCCTTCGTGGGCCCCATGGCCGAGAAGTCGCTGGAGCTCCTGGGCATCGACGCCGCGTTCATCGGCTGCAACGGCGTCGTGGACGGCGCCGTGTCCACCTCCAACATGGAGGAGGGCCGCTTCCAGAACGAGGTGCTCGAGCGCTCGGACCGCCGCTACGTGGTCTGCGACTCCTCCAAGGTGGGGCGCCGCGACTTCTACACGTTCTACTCCCTCGACGACGTGGACGCCCTCGTGACCGACCGCCGCCTCACCGCCGACGAGCTCGCCGACCTCTCCCAGCACACCGAGGTCCTCAACTAGTCATCACCGGGGCCGTGCCCCTCAGAGAAAGGAACGCCAATGCGTATCGTCATCGGATCGGACGCCGAGGGCATGGCCCTCAAGGAGACCGTCAAGGCCTACCTGCTGGAGCTCGGCCACAAGGTGGTCGACTACTCCCTGGAGCCCTCGCCCGACCTCGTGGACTCCACCGTGGCCGTGGGCGCCGACCTGCTCGCCCACCCCGAGAGCCTGGGCTTCGCCTTCGACCGCTACGGCGCCGGCAGCTACATGGCCGCCTGCAACATGAAGGGCCTCGTGGCCTGCGAGTGCTCCGACGAGCGCAGCGCCTTCATGACCCGCCAGCACAACAACGCCCGCCTCATCTGCATGGGTGCCGGCATCACCGGCCCCGACGTGGCCCGCGGCATCGTCGACGAGTTCCTGAGCGAGCCCTACGCCGGCGGCCGCCACCAGATCCGCGTGGACATGCTCGAGAAGATGGCCTGGCCCCGGCCCGGGATACCTAAGGAGAAGACACCCATGATCATCGCCATCGGCTGCGACCACATCGTCACCAACGAGAAGATGGCCATCGCCGACCACCTCAAGGCCGCCGGCCACACCGTCCTCGACTGCGGCACCTACGACCACGCCCGCACCCACTACCCCATCTACGGCAAGAGGGTGGGCGAGCTCGTGGCCTCCGGCGAGGCCGATGCCGGGGTCGTCATGTGCGGCACCGGCGTGGGCATCACCAACGCCGTGAACAAGGTGCCCGGCGCCCGCTGCTGCCTGGTGCGTGACATGGCCCCGGCCGTCTACGCCCGCGAGAACCTCGCCGCCAACGTGGTGGGTTTTGGCGGCAAGATCTGCGGCGAGTTCCTCATCGCCGACATCGTGGACGCGTTCCTCGGCGCCGAGTACCACGCCACCCCCGAGAACGACGCCCTCGTGGCCAAGATCGACGCCGTGTGGCAGGGCGACGCCGAGGCCCAGGCGGCCCCGGACTTCTTCGACGAGTTCATCGTCAAGTGGGACGAGGGCTACTACCACGACTGACGTGACGTCGGTACCTCTTTCATAGGTGAGGGCAGCCGCTGCTGTGTGGGGGCGGGCGGTGTGACAGGCGAGGTGCCCGACCAAGGGGACGGCAGGTTCCGGACGCCCCGGCCCTGCCGGTCAGTGACAAAAGTGTCCGGGCATCGGGACAAAAGTGTCCGGGCACGGTGACGGGCGGCTCAGGGCCGCCGGCGGCGGCACCTCCGGCCTGCTGGCCAACGCCCTGGCCAAGGCCGGCAAGGAGCGCGGCATCGCCCTCGAGACCGCTGCCGGCTCCTACGGCGCCCACGCCGACATCATGGCCGACTTCGACCTCGTGGTCCTGGCGCCCCAGGTGGCCTCCAACGCCGTCGACCTCAAGCGCGACACCGACCGCCTGGGCATCAAGTCCGTGGCCTGCGCCGGCCGCGAGTACATCGAGCTGACCCGCGACGGCGAGAAGTCCATGCGCTTCGTCCACGACATCCTGTTCCCCGCCGTCGCCTAGCCGCGCCGGACCGCACCGCATCCCAGGGCCCGGCCCCGTCCGGCCGGGCCCTCTCACCCCCGACCAAGGAGAACCCTGTGACTGCACCGAGCAACCCCCGCGTCGAGTTTCCCGAGGACTTCGTCTTCGGAGGCGCCACCGCTGCCTACCAGTGCGAGGGCGAGACCCGCACCCACGGCAAGGGCGAGGTGTTCTGGGACGAGTACCTGGAGACCACCGGCAAGTACGCCAGCTCCCCCGCGAGCGACTTCTACAACCGCTACCCGGTGGACCTCAAGCTCTGCGAGATGTTCGGCATCAACGGCATCCGCGTCTCCATCGCCTGGACCCGCATCTTCCCCGAGGGCAGGGGCGAGGTGAACCCCGAGGGCGTGCGGTTCTACCACGAGCTGTTCGCCGAGTGCCGCCGCCGTGGCGTCGAGCCCTTCGTGACCCTCCACCACTTCGACACGCCGAACGTTTTCTACAAGAAGGGCGACTTCCTCAACCGTGAGACCGTCGACGCCTTCGTGGAGTTCGCCACCTTCTGCTTCGCCGAGTTCCCCGAGGTACGCCAGTGGGTGACCTTCAACGAGATCTGGGCCGCCGCCGCCAACCTCTTCGTGGAGGGCACCTGGCCCTGGGCCGAGCAGGACCGCGTGGACAAGGCCCTGCAGCTCAACCACAACATGATGGTGGCCCACGCCCGGGCCGTCTGCGCCTACAAGGACGCGGGCTTTGACGGGCGCATCGGCGTGGTACACACGCTGGAGTCCAAGTACCCCGCCGATCCCGACGACGCCGGCGACATCGCCGCCGCCAAGGCCGAGGACGTCATGCAGAACCAGATGCTGCTCGATGCCACCTTCCGCGGCACCTACGCCCCCGACACCCTGGCCGAGATCGAGCGGCTCTGCGCCCTTCGCGGGACCTCCCTCGTCGTCGACGAGGCCGACGTGCCCTTCATGGAGCGCGCCGCCCGGGAGAACGACTTCCTCGGCGTGAACTACTACCAGAGCCGCTTCGTCGCCGCCTACGACGGGCCGACCCAGCTCCACTTCAACGGCACCGGCGACAAGGGCACCTCCTCCTACCGCCTGGAGGGCGTGGGCCAGCGGGTGGAGCCCGAGGGGATCGACCGCACCGACTGGGACTGGCTCATCTACCCGGAGGGCCTCTTCGACCTGCTCTGCCGCGTCCGGCGCCAGTGGCCCAACTACAAGGCCATCTACATCACCGAGAACGGCATGGGCTACAAGGACCCCATCGAGGACGGCATCGTCTTCGACGAGCCCCGCATCGACTACATCAAGCGCCACCTCCAGGCGGTGCTCGACGCCCGGGCCGCCGGCGTCAACGTCTGCGGGTACTTCGTCTGGTCGCTCATGGACATGTTTAGCTGGAACAACGGCTACAACAAGCGCTACGGCCTGTTCTACGTGGACTTCGAGACCCAGGAGCGCTTCCCCAAGGCGAGCGCCTACTGGTTCAAGCGGGTCGCCGAGTCCCGCTGCCTGGACGCGTGACAAAGGGGACGGCCATGTGACAAAGGGGACGGTGACATCTGTCACTCACCCTATTGATTAATTGATGATACGGGTCGAGAGGGGCGCCGGCATCCCTCGTGGTGGACGGCTGGGCCCCCGACGGGCGCCTGCGCCCCGTGGCCCGGCTCGAGGGGCCGGGCGGCCGGGTGCTCGAGCTCTCGTCCACCATGCCCGGGGTCCAGCTCTACTCGGGCAACTACCTCGACGTGCCCGCGGCCAAGGACGCCGCCGCCTACGGCCCGCGCACCGGCGTGGCCCTGGAGCCGCAGTACTTCCCCGACACGCCCCACCACCCGGGCTTCCCCCGGCCCGTCTGCGACGCGGGGCACCCCTTCGACGAGGAGGCCGTCTACCGGTTCTCGGCGCTCTAGCGGGGGAGGGGGAGCCTCCCGTCCCGGGAGCGGCCGTGTGCCGGCGCCCGCGGCGCGCCTGTCTGGGTAGAAGCGGAGAGGACCGTCCCCCTCGAACCGAAAGCGCCCCCATGTACTGGATCATCTGGCCCATCTGCCTCGCCGCCTGTCTCATCGGCTCCATCTGCGGCCTCGGGGGCGGCGTCATCATCAAGCCGGCCCTGGACCTCTTCGGGCACATGGACGTGGCCCAGGTGAGCTTCCTGTCGGGGTGCACCGTGCTGGCCATGGCGCTCTACTCGGTGCTCCGGGCCCGGGCCAAGGGGACCCTGCGCGCCGAGGCCCGGGTCGACACGTCCGTGGCCGTGGGCACCGTCGTCGGCGGACTGGCCGGCAAGCAGCTCTTCTCGGCGCTGTCTGCGGCGTTCCCGTACCCGCGCATCGTGGGCTGCACCCAGGCCGCGGCGCTCTTCACCGTCTGCCTGTTCACCATCGTCTACACCCTGCTCAAGGACCGGCACGACATCCCCACCCACGAGCTCTCGGGCTGGCTTTCCGGAGCCCTCGTGGGCGTGGGGCTTGGCGCCATCTCGGCGTTTCTCGGTATCGGCGGCGGGCCGGTGAACATCGTGGCCATGACGTTCTTCTTCGCCATGGCCAGCAAGGACGCCGTGTAGGCGTCGCTC
>CBCSOI010000063.1:0-7659 GCA_965141595.1 uncultured Atopobiaceae bacterium
CCTGGGGCGCCACGGCGTCGTGGCCGTGGAGGGCGTGGACACCCGCGCAGTGTCCCTCGCCATCCGCGGCGGGGGAGCCATGGCGGCGGGCGTCTCCACGGAGGTGCTCGACCCCGACGAGCTCGTGGCTCTCGTGCGCGAGCAGCCCCCCATCGGCGAGCGCGACCTCGTCGCGGCGGTCTCCTGCGACGCGCCGTGGACCGAGGCCCCCGCCGCGGGCCGCGGCCGCTCCGTGGCGGCGGTGGACTGCGGCCAGAAGGCGGGTATCGTCGCCGGCCTCGCCGCCCGCGGGCTCACGGTGCACACGCTGCCTTGGGACGCGACGGCCGACGACGTGCTGGCCCTCGGCACCGACGGGGCCTTCCTCTCCAATGGCCCGGGCGACCCTGCCTCCGTGCCCGGCGTGGTGGCCTGCGCCCGCGGGCTCCTCGGGCGCGTGCCCACCTTCGGCATCTGCCTCGGCCACCAGGTCATGGCCCTCGCCGCCGGCGCCCGTACCGTCAAGCTCGCCTACGGCCACCACGGAGGCAACGAGCCGGTGATGAACCTCCTCACCCGCACCTGCGAGGTCACGGCCCAGAACCACAACTACGCCGTGGACTTCCCCTCCTTCGGCCCCCTCGTCCCGGGGGAGTCCGGCGGCCGCACCGCCCACGAGGACGACCTCCGGCGCTGGGTCGAGCGGGGCGTGGCGCCGGTGGCGCTGTCTCCCGAGGTGGGGCGCGTGCGCCTCACCCACGTGAACCTCAACGACGGCACCTGCGAGGGCGTGGAGTACCTCGACCGCCGCGCCTTCTCGCTCCAGTACCACCCCGAGGGGCGCCCCGGCCCGCTTGACGGCGCCTACGGCTTCGACGCCTTCTGCGCCCTCATGGACGGCGACCCCGACTACCTCGTCCACGCCGTCCAGGGGAGGTGCGCCTGATGCCCGCGCGCGCAGACATCCGCAAGGTCCTCGTCATCGGTTCCGGCCCCATCGTCATCGGCCAGGCCTGCGAGTTCGACTACTCCGGCACCCAGGCGTGCCGCGCCCTCAAGGAGCTGGGCATCGAGGTGGTGCTCGTCAACTCCAATCCCGCCACCGTCATGACGGACCCCGCCACGGCCGACCGCACCTACGTGGAGCCCGTGACGCCCGCCTGCGTGGCCAAGGTCATCGAGCTGGAGCGGCCCGACGCCCTGCTCGCCAACATGGGCGGCCAGACGGCCCTCAACTGCGCCGTGGCCCTCGCCGAGGAGGGCGTGCTCGAGCGCTTCGGTGTGGAGGTGATCGGCTGCGACATCGAGTCGATCAAGGTGGGCGAGGACCGCGAGCTCTTCGCTGCCGCCATGGCCGACATCGGCCTCGAGTGCGCCCGCTCCGAGGTGGGCCGCACGGTGGGCGAGTGCCTGGCGGTGGCCGACGAGATCGGCTACCCCGTGGTGGTGCGACCCGCCTTCACGCTGGGCGGCGCCGGCGGCGGCGTGGCCCGGGACGCCGACGAGCTCGCCGCCCTCGCGGCCGAGGGCCTCTCGCTCTCGCCCGTGACCGAGGTGCTCGTGGAGCGGTCCGTGGAGGGCTGGAAGGAGATCGAGATGGAGGTGGTGCGCGACGGCGCCGGCAACGGCGTGGTGGTCTGCTCCATCGAGAACCTCGACCCCATGGGCGTGCACACCGGCGACTCCATCACCGTGGCGCCGTGCCAGACCCTCACCGACACCGAGCTCCAGCACCTGCGCGACTGCTCCCTCGCCGTCCTCGAGCGCGTGGGCGTGGCCTGCGGCGGCTCCAACGTGCAGTTCGCCGTGAACCCCGAGGACGGCCGCGTGCTCGTGGTGGAGATGAACCCCCGCGTGAGCCGCTCCTCGGCCCTGGCGTCCAAGGCCACGGGCTTTCCCATCGCCACGTGCGCCGCGCTCCTCGCCGTGGGCCTCACGCTCGACGAGGTGGTCAACCGCGTCACCGGGGCCACCCCGGCGTGCTTCGAGCCGGCGCTCGACTACTGCGTGGTCAAGGTGCCGCGCTTCGCCTTCGAGAAGTTCGAGGGCGCGTCCTGCGAGCTCACCACCCGCATGAAGTCGGTGGGCGAGGCCATGGCGCTCGGCACCACGTTCGAGGAGGCGCTGCAGAAGGCCCTCCGGTCGCTCGAGCAGGGCCACGCCGGCCTGGACCGCCCCGCCGGCGCCGACGCCGCGGGCGACGGCGAGCTGGCCGGTCTCGTGGCCGAGCCCACCCCGGACCGCGTGTTCTGGCTCGCCGAGGCCCTGCGCCGCGGCTGGGAGCCCGGCCGGGTGGCGGCCCTCTCGGGGGTGGACCCGTGGTTCGTCTGCCGCATCGCCGACATCGTGGCGGCCGAGGGGCGCATCGCCTCGCTCGGCCTCGCCGGCCTCGACGCGCCCCTCATGCTCGCGGCCAAGCAGCTGGGCTTCTCCGACATGCAGATCGGCGCCCTCACCGGCCAGGCCGAGGACACCGTGCGCGCCCTCCGGCAGATCCTGGGCGTGGTGCCCTGCGTGAAGACCGTGGACACCTGTGCCGGCGAGTTCGCCGCGGCCACCGAGTACCACTACCTCACCTACCGCGCGGGTGGCGCCACCGAGCACCGCACTGCCGCACGCCCGCGGGTCATGGTCCTCTCGGCCGGTCCCAACCGCATCGGCCAGGGCATCGAGTTCGACTACTGCTGCGTCCACGCCGTGCAGGCCCTCTCGGCCATGGGCTACGAGACCGTCATGGTCAACTGCAACCCCGAGACCGTCTCCACGGACTTCGACACGAGCGACCGCCTCTACTTCGAGCCCCTCACCTTCGAGGACGTCATGAACGTGGTGGAGGTGGAGCGCCCCTGCGGCGTGGTGGTGACGCTGGGCGGCCAGACGCCGGTGAACCTCGCCGGGCGCCTCAAGCGCGCGGGCGTGCCCATCCTCGGCACGCAGCCCGAGGCCATCGACCTCGCCGAGGACCGTGACCGCTTCGCCGCGCTCCTCGACCGTCTGGGAGTGGAGTGCCCGCCGTCGGCCGTGGCCTCCACCCTCGAGGAGGCCGCCGAGGCCGCGGCGCGCATCGGCTACCCGCTCATCGTGCGCCCGAGCTACGTGCTGGGCGGCCGCGGCATGGCCATCGTCTACTCGGCCGACGAGCTGGGGACCTACGTGTCCCAGGCGGCCTCTGTGAGCCCGGACCGACCCCTCTACCTGGACGCCTTCCTCGAGGACGCCGTTGAGCTGGATGTGGACGCCCTCTGCGACGGCACCGACGTCTACGTGGGGTCGGTCCTGGAGCACATCGAGGAGTGCGGCATCCACTCCGGCGACTCCGCCTGCTGCTGGCCGCCCTTCTCGCTCTCCGACGCCATCGTGGGGCGGGTGCGCGACATCACGCGGCGTCTGGCCCTCGCCTGCGGCGTGGTGGGCCCGCTCAACGTGCAGTACGCCGTCAAGGACGACCGCGTGCTCGTCATCGAGCTCAACCCCCGCGCCAGCCGCACGGTGCCGTTCTCGTCCAAGGCAACCGGCGTGCCCCTGGCGGCGCTGGCGGCCCGGGTCATGGCGGGCGAGCCCCTGGCGGCCATGGGGCTCCCGGACGAGGGGTGCGAGCCGGGCTACTTCGCCGTCAAGGAGTCGGTCATGCCGTGGAGCCGCTTCCCCGGCAGCCCCGTCACGCTGGGCCCCGAGATGCGCTCCACCGGCGAGGTCATGGGGATAGCGCCCACGTTCCCCGAGGCCTACGCCAAGACCCGCGAGGCCATCGACTACCGCCTGCCCGAGGGCGGCACGGTCATGGTGAGCGTGTGCGACCGCGACAAGCGCTCCGTGGCCCCGGTGGCCCTCGCCCTGACGGGTCTGGGCTACGACCTCGTGGCCACCCGTGGCACGGCCAAGACGCTCCGCGCGGCGGGCATCCCCTGCGAGGAGGTCAAGCGCGTGGCCGAGGGGCACCCCAACATCCTGGACCGGATCCGCGGAGGGGAGGTGGCCTTCCTCATCAACACGCCCCACGGCGAGAGCAGCCGCGGCGACGGCGTGCTGCTGCGCGGCGAGGCGGTCATGCGCGGCATCGACCTCGTGAGCACCATGAGCGGCGCCGTGGCCCTGGTACAGGCGGTGTCGGCGGCCCGCAGGGGAGGGGCCGGCCCCGTCGCCCTGCAGGACCTCGCGGCGGGGTAGGGAGCGGCGGGCCCGGCAGAAAGCCGCGCCGGCACGCCACGGTGGCGCGGCGAGAGGTGCGACACCTAAGGTGTCCGACCGGCGGGACGGAGGCGGGGCGGTGGCCGCAGGCCCCGCTCTACCCGCAGAACGTTCTACGGGTGCCGCTGGGCCGTCCTATTACCCGCAGAAGCTTCTACGGGTGGTTTTCGCCCCCGGAGGTACCCGCAGAAGCTTCCATGGGTGATTCTCGGCCCTGCTAGTACCCGCAGAACGTTCCGCGGGTGTTTGCCGGCACGGGGGTGCGACAGCGAAAGAGCCCGAGTGATGGGACAGAGGTGCCCGACCAAAGTGACGGCGGAGGTATCCGGGTGCCGGGACAAGGTGCTGGGACAAAGCCGAGCGGTACTCGCCGGGCCTCAACCCCCGACGGGCTCCCCTAGGCCCTCACGGCAGCGGGGTCACAGGCGGTCCGGCGTCTTGCATCAAGGGGGGGTGACCTCTCGGCCCGTGGCCCGTATCGCCAGATACGGGCCACGGGCCGAGCCGGAGCCCCCGTGGTGCAAGGCGCCGGACCCCGGGAGCCGAAGGACCCGAGCCTTTCAAATCCGTAAGCGTGGGGTCACCAAGTTCCATGGAACCTGAGGGCCCCCTTTGCCATCCTGTTCTCCGCGGAACCGTTCCCGAGAGGAGAGGACCCGATGCTCCACGCCTTTTCCGGCCCGTTCAAGCTCGCCGTCTCGCTGTGGCCCCTGGCCTCGTTCGCGCTCACGCTCCCCGTGCTCGCCGTGGTCTACCACCGCCGCGGCCGCATCACGCCGGCGTCGCTCGCCTGGTCGTACCTGGCGGTGCTCTACGTGCTGGGCCTCGCCTGCTTCACGTGCTACCCCCTGCCGGAGGGCACGAGCGGTCCGGGCATCACCTACGGCGTGGCCCCGCAGCTCGACCCTTTGGCCTTCGTGGGCGACATCCGGCGCGACGGCGTCAAGGCGGTCTTCCAGGTCGTGGCGAACGTGGCCCTGTTCGTCCCCCTCGGCTACATGCTGTCCTACGGCCTGCGCTGGGGTCTGGGCTCCGTCACGCTGTCGGGTTTCGCCGTCTCCCTGCTCGTCGAGTGCAGCCAGCTCACGGGCCTCTTCGGGATATATCCCTATGCCTACCGGACCTTCGACGTCGACGACCTCGCCGCCAACACCCTCGGCGCCGTCTGCGGCCTCCTCTGCGCGCGGGTCGTCTCGAGGGTGGCGGGGCGCGGCACCTATGTGGAGCCCGCGATCACCCACGACCCCGGCTTCGTGCGTCGGAGCGTGGCTGCGGTGATCGATCTGGGCCTCGCCTGGGTGGGGTCGGTGGTCGTGGGGGCGGCGGTCGCCCTCGGCCTGTGGGCCCTCGGCGTCACGGGCGGCCCGGAGGTGTCGCAGACCCTCTACACGGCCGCCTTCGCCGGGCTCGTCGTGCTCCTCGAGCTCGTGGTCCCCGCGACCCGGCAGGGGAGCACCCTCGGCGGCGGCTTCGTGCGTATGAGCTGCGAGACCCGCGTGCGCCACGGGTGGGGCCGCGCACTCTTCTACGCGGCGCGCCTCTTCGTCTTCCTCTGCGCCACGGGTCTCACCGCCCCGCTCTGGCAGCCGCTCGGGCTTGTCCCGCCTGTCTGCGTGCTGCTCTTCCCGTTCCTCGGCGGCATGCCCTACGACCGCCTGCCCGGCCGTCCCTGCCCCGGTGAGGGGACGGCCGAGTAGGGGGTGCCTGCCGACACCCGTGGGCAGGTCGGCGAGCGGGCCCGGTCCCGGGCCCCGGCGCCTGTGTCCCGCCCTCCCTTCAGCCGGCGTTCCGGTTTTGTAATCCCAGTGAAAAGGTGGGACTTTTGCCCGTATAGCGTGGCGGCCTTCCGGGCAACCCATATCATGGGCCCGCCGGGTGAGGAACGCCCGGCCCTCCACGGACACCCGACGACCGATGCCGCCGCTTTCGCCCGCGCGGGGTTCATGTCGTCCCAGCCGGCACCGACCGGCTCCTCTCAGGCAAGGAGTGCCAATGTTCAAGGAGGCCATCGAGCGCGTGCCGTTCCCCGTGTGCGGCGTCGCCCTCGGCACCGTCGCCCTCGGCAATCTTCTCGACAACTACGTCCCCGGGCTCCGCTATGCCCTGGCCGTTCTCGCGGCCCTCATGCTGTGCGCCCTCGTGGCCAAGTGCGTCATCGTCCCCGGGTTCTTCCGCGAGAACATGGACAACCCCATCTCCGCGTCCGTCTCGGGCACCTTCCCCATGACGGTCATGCAGCTCTCCGCCCTCGTCGTCCCGTTCTGGGGCCCCGTGGCCTTCGTCTTCTGGGGGGCCGCCGTCGTGGCCCACATGGCGCTCATCCTGTTCTTCACCGTGCGCTACGTGTTCCACCTCAAGCTCGACGAGGTCTTCGCCAGCTGGTTCATCGCCTACGTGGGCCTCGCCGTCGCCTCGGTGACCGCCCCCG
Source organism: uncultured Atopobiaceae bacterium (assembly GCA_965141595.1). Taxonomy (GTDB): domain Bacteria; phylum Actinomycetota; class Coriobacteriia; order Coriobacteriales; family Atopobiaceae; genus Granulimonas. The sequence goes on from CBCSOI010000063.1 coordinate 6,596, forward strand.
CCTTCGGGATGGAGGCCTTCGGCGCGGGCGTCTTCTGGTTCGCCTTCGCGGCGCTCGTGGTGCTCGTCTGCCTCGTCACCGCCCGCTACGTCGCCCGTCGTGAGATGGCCGAGGCGACCCTGCCCCTCATCTGCATCTACGCCGCCCCCTTCAACCTGTGCGTCGTGGGCTGCCTCAACTCCGTGGAGCCCGCCCCCATCGCCTTCGTGACCGCGCTCTGGGCCATCGGCGCCGTGCTCTACGTCGTGTCGGCCGTCAACTGCGTGCTGTGCCTGCGCCGCGACTTCTATCCCAGCTACGCGGCCTTCACCTTCCCGTTCGTCATCTCCGCCATGGCGAGCCTGATGCTGGGCCGCACCGCCGCGGCCGCGGGCGCCCCCCTCGCCGTCGTCGAGCTCCTGACGCCGGTCCAGGTGGTCGTCGCCGCGGTGCTCGTCACCTTCGTCGTCGTGCGCTACGTGGCCTTCGTGGCCGCGCCCACCGTGGCCCACGCCGAGGAGGAGGAGGCTTGGGACGAGGTCTCCCTCACCGACGTCCCCGAGGGCGAGGACCTCGTGGGCTACCCGCGCCCCGTGGCCGAGGAGGCCGAGCGCCTGCTGGCCGAGAAGGAGGCGGCCGTCAAGGCATAGCGCCTGCGGGACCTTCCCGACCTGGAGTCCCTGCCTTTGCATCAGCGGAAGCAGTTCGAAGGGGGCCGTGCATCCTACCGATGCACGGCCCCCTTCTCAGATGCTTCCTTGCGATGCGAAGGCCGGGACGTGCGCTGTGACCCCGCTGCTTCACCGCTCTCGGAGACCCGTCGTGGGCTGAACCTCCGTCCCGGCACCCGGACACTTCTGTCCCAATGGTCGGGCACTTCTGTCCCAGGCCCTGTCGCCCTCGCGCATTCGCTGTATCCGTGCGTTCGTTGCATGGGTTCCGTGCCATCCGCGGTCTCGCTGTATGGATGTCCGTGCAACGAGGCCGCGGATGGCCCATCCGCCATGCAACGAACGCGCGGGCGGCTGCGCCCCCTGAGTCCCCGCGCCCCAGCGTACCCAATCCCGCACCCCATGTCCGTGCGG
>CBCSOI010000064.1:0-7644 GCA_965141595.1 uncultured Atopobiaceae bacterium
CGCTCGACGTCCCGGCGCTCACGGACGCCCTGCGCGACGCCCTCATCGGCGGCCGCGACCTCCTGCCCGCCCAGGCCACGGCCCTGGACATGCTCGCCGAGGGCCAGTCGGTCCTCGAGGTCATGGCCACCGGACGCGGCAAGTCCCTGGTCTTCCACCTCCACGCGGCGCGCCGGGCCATAGCCGAGGGGCGGGCCGCCGTGTTCGTCTTCCCGCTGCGGGCCCTGGTCAACGACCAGGCCTTCCACCTCGAGCGCACGTTCGCGGGACTCGGCCTGGGGGTGCGCGTCCTCACGGGCGAGACGCCCGCCGGCGCCCGCGACGCAGCCTTCGCCGGCCTCGCCGACGGCTCGGTGGACGTGGTGCTCACCACGCCCGAGTTCCTCTCCATCCACCGAAGACGCTTCGCCGCCTCGGGCCGCGTGGGCTTCGTCGTGGTGGACGAGGCCCACCACGCCGGCATGAGCCAGGGCGGCGACCGCGCCGCCTACCAGGACATGCCCGAGGTCCTGGCCCTCCTCGGCTCCCCGCAGGTGCTCGCCGCCACGGCCACGGCGTCGGACTCCGTGGCCCAGGAGGTCTGCCGGCTGCTCTCCGTGGACCGTGTGGTTGTCGACCGCACCGTGCGCTCCAACCTCTCCGTTGTGGACCACCGCGGCCTCCGCGACCGGGGCGCCTACGCCGCCTCGGTGGTGTCGTCGGGGGAGCGGTGCATCGTCTACGTCAACACCCGCGACGCCGCCTGCGCCGTCGCCCGCGAGCTGCGCCACCGCCTGCCCGACCTCGCCCACCGCGTCGCCTTCTACCACGGCGGCCTGGACCGCGACCGCCGCATGGCCGTGGAGCGGGCCTTCCGGGCGGGCAAGGTGGGCTGCGTGGTGGCCACCTCCGCCTTCGGCGAGGGGGTCGACCTCCCCGACGTCCGCCACGTCGTGCTCTGGTCGCTGCCCTTCGACACGGTCCAGTTCAACCAGATGAGCGGCCGTGCCGGCCGGGACGGCCGTCCGGCCTGGGTCCACGCGCTGTTCGGCCCCGAGGACGCCCCCACCAACGACGCAGTGCTCTCCTCGGCCGCACCGGCCCGCGACGCCCTCGTGGCCCTCTACCGGGCCCTGCGCACCCTGGGGCCCCGAACGGCGGCACCGTGGCAGAGTCCGACGGCCAGGTGCTCGACCTCGCCCGCACGCTCCCCGGAGGCGGCGCGCTCACCGAGGCCGCGGTCTCCTCGGGCATCGGCGTCTTCAGCGAGCTCGGCTTCTGCACCCAGGAGGGGTTCGGCGACGGCCGGCGCCTCTCCATGGCGCAGAACCCGGGCCATATGGAGCTTGCCCAGTCGGTGCGCTACCGCGAGGGGCAGCGGGGCCGGGAGGGGTTCCGCACGTTCTCCGAGTGGGTCCTGCGCGCCCCGGCCGAGGCGCTGGCCGAGCACATCGACCGCCCCATCGCCCCCACCTTCGGGGTTCTGTGCGATAGTTGAACCCGACCGTAAAGAACGAGGGGAGGGGTAGGTCATGGATGGCACGGAGGTCCGAGGCGTCCACGCCGCCCCGAGAGTGGGTGCCGACAACTACGGCCAGCTGAGAAAGACGTGCGAGCTGTACATGACGCCCGCCCAGATGGCGAAGGTCGAGGAGGCCTACCTCTTCGCCGCCGACTTCCACTCCGAGCAGAAGCGCCGCAGCGGCGAGCCCTACATCAACCACCCCGTCGAGGTGGCCCTGATCCTGGCCCACGACCTGCGCATGGACGACGACGTCGTGTGTGCGGCCCTCCTCCACGACACCGTCGAGGACACGCCGGCCACCAAGGACCAGCTGCAGGACCTGTTCGGCCAGACCGTGGCCGACCTCGTGGACGGCGTGACCAAGCTCACCAACATCGACGTGGGCTCCACCGACGAGAAGCAGGCCCTCAACCTGCGCAAGATGTTCCTCGCCATGTCCAAGGACATCCGCGTGGTCATCATCAAGCTGGCCGACCGACTCCACAACATGCGGACCCTCGCCGCCCTCAAGCCCGACCGCCGCCAGTTCAAGGCCCGCGAGACCATGGACGTCTACGCGCCCCTGGCCGACCGCTTGGGCATCAGCTCCATCAAGTGGGAGCTCGAGGACCTCTCGTTCTTCTACCTCGAGCCCGAGGAGTACCAGCGCATCGCCCGCATGGTCCAGGAGTCGCGTGAGCAGCGCCTCGTGGCCACCGACGAGGCCATCAAGGTGCTGGACGACGAGCTCAAGGGCGCGGGCCTCTCCGGCTACCAGATCACGGGGCGTGCCAAGCACCTCTGGTCCATCTACCAGAAGATGCAGCGCAAGAACAAGGACTTCTCCGACATCTACGACCTCATCGCCCTCCGGGTGATCACCGAGACCGTGGGCGACTGCTACTCGGTCCTGGGCTCGGTCCACTCGCTCTGGCACCCGCTGCCCGGGCGCTTCAAGGACTACATCGCCACGCCCAAGCCCAATCTCTACCGCTCGCTCCACACCACGGTCATCGGCCCCGATGCCCGGCCCATCGAGATCCAGATCCGCACCAAGGAGATGCACGAGCAGGCCGAGTACGGCATCGCGGCCCACTGGCTCTACAAGAGCTCGGGCAACTCCAACGGGGCCATGAGCTCCAGCGACCAGTCCATCGACCTCACCATCTCCCACATCCGCCGCAGCCTCGACTGGGCCACGGAGGGCGAGATCGACGACCCGAGCCGCTACCTCCAGGACCTCCGGGTGGACCTCTTCGACGACGAGATCTTCATCTTCACCCCCAAGGGCGAGGTCATGAGCCTCAGGCGCGACTCCACGCCCCTGGACTTCGCCTACGCCGTGCACACCGAGGTGGGCAACCACTGCGTGGGCGCCCGCGTCAACGGCGCCGTGGTGCCGCTCACCTACCATCTGCAGACCGGCGACCGCGTGGAGATCCTCACCAACAACAACTCCAAGCCGTCGGCCGACTGGGTCAACATCGTGCGCACGCCGTCGGCCCGCGCCAAGATCCGCAAGTACTTCGCCTCGGCCAACAAGAGCACCGACGCCGAGTCGGGCCGCTCCATGCTGGCCGTCGAGCTGCGCAAGAAGGGCTACGGCATCTCCACGCGGCGCTCCGTTCGCGCCATCGCCAAGGTGTGCGAGACGCTCAAGTTCACCACGCCTGACGACCTCTTCGCCGCCATCGGGTCCAACAAGCTCTCGCCCAAGTCCGTGGCCAACAAGGTTGAGAACGTGCTCGAGGAGGGCTCGCCGGCCCAGCTCGCCGCCGCCAAGAAGGCTGCCGAGCAGGCCGAGGAGTTCAAGCGGGTCTTCTCCGAGGACCGCCCCATGCTGCCCACCCACGGCGCCAACCGGGCGCGCCGCCAGCAGGAGCGCAAACGCCCCAACTGCGGCGTCGTGGTCAAGAACGACCCCGACCTCCTCGTGCACCTGGCCCACTGCTGCAACCCCGTGGCCGGCGACGACATCGTGGGCTTCATCACCCGCGGCCGCGGCGTCTCCGTGCACCGCACGAGCTGCCCCAACGTCAAAGGCCTCATGGCGCACCCCGAGCGCATGATCGACGTCGCGTGGGACACCAGCGGGGCCACGCAGTTCCAGGTGGAGATCGTCGTGGAGGCCACGGACAGAATCGGCCTCCTCAAGGACGTGACGATTGCCCTGGCCGATGCCGGGGGAAACATCCTCTCGGCGGCCACACAGGTGACCTCGTCGGGCCTCGCGCGCCTGCGCTTCCTCGTGCTCATCTCCGACGCGAGCCTGCTCGACCCCCTCCTGGCCGCCGTCAGCCGGGTGCCCGGCGAGGGTGCCAACCAGATGAAGAGGAGGGCCTGACATGGCCGAACCCATGGACGAGCGAGAGATCGAGGACCCCGAGGACTCCCATGTGGAGATCCGCGCCTTCACCGTGGGCCCCATCGAGACCAACTGCTACGCGCTGGTGAGCGACGGCCACGCCATGGTGGTGGACCCCGGCTTCTACGGCGCCAGGATCGCCGGGCAGCTGTCCGACGTCACCGTGGACCTCGTGGTTGCCACCCACGGCCACGGCGACCACGTGGGCGGCGTGGCGGCGCTCGTCGAGGCGCTGGGCGGCGACGTGCCCTTCGCCATCGGCGCGGGCGACGCCGAGCGCGCCATGCATGCCGGCGGCGTCGGCAGCCTGGGCATCCCCTACGACGACGATGCCCCCGAGCCCACCCGCCTGCTCCGCGAGGGCGACACCGTGACCGTGGGCAGCGTGACCATGGCCGTCATCGAGACCCCCGGCCACACCGAGGGGGGCATCATCCTCCTGGGCGACGGCATCGCGTTCACCGGCGACACCGTCTTCCAGGGCACCGTGGGCCGCACCGACCTCGTGGGTGGCGACCCCAAGGTGATGGGGGAGACCCTGGAGCGCCTCAAGGGCCTCATCCCGCCCGAGACCGTGCTGCTCCCCGGCCACGGCGAGGCCACGACCATGGCCGACGAGCTCCGGCACAACCCCTACCTCAACGGCCAGGCAAGCCGGTAGGGGCGCGGCCGTGGGCCCGCGGCGCCTCTGCTAGAATTGCTGGGCCCGCCCGAGTGGTGGAATGGCAGACACGGGGGTCTCAAAAACCCCTGGGGGCAACCCCGTGTGAGTTCGAGTCTCACCTCGGGCACCATGGAAAGAAGCGGCTCCCGGTACCCGTTTGGGTTCCGGGAGCTTTCTTTTCTTGAACGCGTTGTCCCAATGGTCGGACACTTCTGTCCCATTTTCCCGACGGTCGGGTCCCTGCCGTCCGGGCGGGGCCGTGCGCGCCATGGCCACCCTGTAGGGGCGCCCTGCAAAGGGGTCTTGCGGCAAGCGCCCCTTACGGGGCGGCAGGTCGCGCATCGAGGCTGCCATGGGCGCCAAAATCCACCCTCCAAGACCCCTTTGCGGCAGAATTCTCTTAAAGGGCGCACGGCAACGAGGGCCTGCGCCAAAGGGTCCTTACAGGGGGCCCCTAGAGGGCGGCCCTGCCGCATGGCCGGGATAAAGGGGCGGCGCCCGATGCCGTGCGGGGCCATGGGTCGGTGGCAACCCGCCCCGGGCCCCACCGCTCCCGGTCTCCCGCCCCGGTCCCGGACCCCCGTCACCTCCCACCCCATCCTACCTGCGTCTCGCTACCTCCGGGCGCCTCCCGGTTGCTTCAGAATGCATCCAGCGGTTGGTAGAATCATGGGCCCGGCAACCCCATAGTGGGTTCCGTCGCGTTCCCCTCACCGCCCGAAAGGACGTCCATGAGCTTCCGAGAGAACCTCCAGCACCTCCGCGCCACGCACCACATGACCCAGGAGCAGCTCGCCATGCTCCTCGGCGTCTCCCGCCAGTCCGTCACCAAGTGGCAGTCGGGCAAGTCCAACCCCGAGATGGACAAGCTCCTCAAGCTCTGCGAGATCTTCGGCTGCACGCTCGACGACCTCGTCTGCGGGGACCTCACCTCGCGTCCCGTGGAGCCCACGGTGTCCATGCCCGACGCCGCACCCACCGACGTCTGCGGCTACGACGAGGAGCGCCGCTCCTTCGCACGGTCCGTCTCGGCCGCCGTCGCGTGCTTCATCCTCGGCCCTGCGGCCTCGAGCCTGCTCGTGGCCCTCGGCCGCGCCCTCGACATCGACCACCGCCTCGTCGACGTCCTCGGCGCCCTGCCGGTGCTCGGCCTCGTGGCCGTGGGTGTCGCCCTCGTGGTGCCGGCGGGCATCCGGCATGCCGCCTTCGTGCGCAGCCACCCCTTTGTTGAGGACTTCTACACCGAGGAGGACCGTGCCGCCTGCCGCACGCTCTTCACCCGGCGCCTCGTGTCCGGTATCGCCCTCATCCTGCTGGGTGTCGCGGTGTGCATCCTCGTCGACGAGGTCCTCTTCCGCGACGAGCTCGCCGCGGGCCTCATGCTCTGCCTCGTGGCCGTGGGCGTCCGCTCCATCGTTCTCGGCGGGATGCTCTGGGGCGGCATGGACGTGGGAACCTACAACGCCAACGCCGAGGCGGAGGCCGGCTCCGGCGGGGCCCGCAGCCGTCGTGACCGCGTGACGGGCGGTATCTGCGGTGCCGTTATGCTCGTGGCCACCATCGCCGGCCTCGTCATGCTGCTCGTGCCCGCCTACCAGACACCGCTCTTCTGGCTGGCGTGGCCCATCGGTGGCATCACCTGCGGGGTGGTGAGCTGCCTGACCTCGGCGTTCATGGCCGACGAGTGAGCCTTCCGCACGTCCTGCGCCTGTCGGCCTCGAGGCCCCTAGTCCTCGACGATGACCAGCTCGGGGCTCTCCTTGGTCAGCGTGCCGCGGGCCGTGACGGTGCCGCCGAGGAAGCGGGCCACAAGCCCCTCGAGGTCGCCGATGGCGGCTGCCAGGTCGTCGGCGCGCCCGGGGTCCACGCTCTCGATGACGAGGAAGGCGTCCCGGGAGTCGTCGGCGAGGGCGGTGCGCTGGCCGTCGCGCCAGTTGAGGCAGCGGCACACGGCGCCCTCGTCGTCGCGGTAGCAGACCTCGCCCTCGAGGGTGGGGTCGTCCGCGTCTTCGCCCAGGGGCAGGAAGGCGTCGCCGCCCTCGGTGACGCCAAGGCGCAGGTCGCCTGCGAAGGCGTTCACGTCCTCGCCACCCACGGGGAAGGCGTGGCGCAGGCTCACGACGTTGTAGAGGTCCACGGAGGGGGTAATGGGGCCCACAGGGCGGTCCTTGAGGACGCGCTTGAGAAGGTTCTCCACCGAGCAGCGGGCGCCGCGCTTGGTCTTGAAGCGGCGGTAGGCCTCGCGCCACACCTTGACGGGGGCGTTCTCGGAGAGGGTGGGGGAGTCGAGGTGGCGGGCGGCCTCGCGGTTGGCCTGCTCGAGCAGGCCCTCGATGGCGGCACGGTCCTCGGTGGGCACCTCGTCGGCGCTCCTCATGCCCCGGACCACGAGACAGGCGACGGATGCGTCGGGGAAGAGGTCCCAGAACGATTCTTCGACGACGAACCTCTGCATGGCGGGCTCCTTTCCCGGCCGCGGGGCCGAGTTCGATGGCGGATGCTCTCTCGCTCGGCCGGCTGCAGCCCCCGGGACCCCGGTGCCGGCGTCTCGACCTGCCCCCAGCCTAGCATTGCCGCACCTCCCCTTCAAACGCACCTTAAAGGCAGGATGTGGAGAGACGCGGCCCCCGGCATCCGTGAGCGCGGACCGGGCATCAACCCTCCCAGAGACAGGGAGGGGCCATGACTGTAGACACCGCGAACAACTCGAACCCGGCCGCCGGCGCCGCGCCGCGGCAGGCCGCCCGGACGCCCGAGGCGCCCGCGTTCGACGCCGCTGCCCTCGTGGCGCGCCAGCACGCCTGCTTCGACGCCGGCCGCACCCAGGACGTGAACCTGCGCATCATCGCCCTGCGGCGCCTCTACGACACCATCAGGGCCAGCGAGGGCCGCATCGCCGAGGCCATGCGCACGGACCTCGGCAAGTCTCCCGACGAGACGTACCTCTCCGAGGTGGGGCTCGTCCTGTCCGAGATCTCCTACCAGATCGCCCATGTGCGCCGGTGGTCGCGCCCCAAGCGGCGTATGCCGAGCCTGCTCAGCTTCCCATCCTCCTCCGTGGACTACCCGTGCCCCAAGGGCGTCGTGTTCGTCATGAGCCCGTGGAACTACCCCTTCATGCTGGCCCTCGAC
>CBCSOI010000065.1:0-7582 GCA_965141595.1 uncultured Atopobiaceae bacterium
GAGGGTGAGCACGTCGTAGTCGTCGAAGTCCACGCCGTAGGCGCTCTTGAGGGCCGCCTCGCCGGACTTCCAGTCGATCGGGGCCGTGGCCGTCCGGTAGCGGTCGAGCATGGCGCGGATCACGGCGTCGGCCGAGACCTCCTTGCCGGAGAAGTCGTAGGTGGAGGCCCAGAGGAAGCCCTCGAGCGAGTCGTCGGCGGCCTCGGAGAGGAACGGGTAGTCGGCCGAGTAGTTGGAGGCCTTGGCCTGGGCGACGAAGTCGTCGGCCGGGATGCCGAGGGCGTCCTGCACGCAGGCGGCCGTCTTGGCCACGGTGAGGCCCTCCGGCACGGTGACGCGGTTGGAGGTGGTGTTGGGACCCTCCACGAGCTGCTCCACGATCTGGGTCACCGTGGTCCCCGCGGCGAAGCGGTAGGTGCCGGGCTTGAGCGACTGGCCGGCGTCCTGGGCCATGACGGCCTTGGTGAACGTGGCGGTGTCCTTGACGAGGCCGGCGTCCACGAGCGACTGCGCGATGGCGTCGGTGCCGGCGCCCTCGGCCACCTGGATCTCCACCTCCCCGGACGAGGGCCCCTGGGAGGGGGTGACGGCCGCGGGCGCGGAGCAGCGCGAGGCGACCAGGCAGGCGACCACCACGGCGACGACCGCCGCGACGGCGGCCACGGCCAAAGGGAGGCGCGAGGGGGCGGGGGCGCCACCGGCGCCGGGGTGCCGCACGGCGCCGCGGCTGCGGGTCTGGGCCTGGGTGCGCTCGGAGACCCTGCGCGTGGTCGCGCCGGAGGTCACGCGGGGCGCGGGGGTGCGGGAGGGCTGGCGGCGGGTGGACGGGGCCCGGTCGACGGCCTGGGCCCGCGACGGGGCGGCATGGCGGCCCCGCGAGGCGCCGGCACGCGGGGCCTCCGCGGCGCGACGTCCCTGCTGGCGGCCGTGACGGGGCGTGCGGTCGGTACGTCCCGACCCCGTGCCGGCGCCGCCGCTGGGGTTCCTGGGGTCAGCCATGGGTTCCTAACTCTCGTGGGGTCGGGCGTCGAGGAACGCCTGGAGGAAGAGCGACGCCGCGACCATGTCTACCTTGCCCCGCATGGAGCGCTCGTCCATGCCCTGGGCCCTCAAGATACGCTTGGCCTCGGCGCTGGAGAGGCGCTCGTCCGCGAACTCCAGAGGAAGACCGCAGGCACGGGCGATGTCGCGCGCCTGGGCCATGACCCGCTCAGCCTGGGGGCCGTCATCGCCGGCCATGGTCCTGGGCCTGCCGCACACGAGGACGTCGGGCTCGTGGTCCTCCAGCACGCGCCGGAACGTCCGGGCGCCCGAGAGCACCTCGTCGGCGGGGAGCACGCACACCGGGAAGGCGACGGCGCCCGAGGCGTCGGACGCCGCCACGCCGATGCGGCGCTCCCCTATGTCCAGGGCGAGGTACCGCACCCGCTACTTCCCCTGGGTCAGGCGCTCGCGCACGGAGTCGAGGGCGTCGGCGATGACCGCGGGGCCGGGCAGGCCGCCCTGGGCCATGGCGGGCTTGCCGCCGCCGCGGCCGCCGAAGGCGCCGGTGACCGCCTTCACGACGGCGCCGGCGTCGAAGCCGGCGTCGACGGCCTCCTTGGTGCCGGCGGCCAGGAGCGACGTCTTGCCCTCGTCGGACTGGGAGACGAGGAAGCACGCCACGGGGCCTTTGGCCTGCTCGCGCAGGGTGTCCCACACGCCGCGGAGGTCGCGGGCGTCGCGGCCGTCCAGACGGGCAACCACGGCCTTGTAGCCGTCGCACTGGATGGCGGCGGCCAAGGCGTCCACGGCGGCGTTGGCGCCGGCGCCGGAGAGCGCGCGCTTGAGCTTGGCCTTGAGCTCGCGCTCGCGGGCGAGCATGTCGTCCACGGCACCGGCCACGGAGGCGGGGCGGCTCTTGAGGGAGGCCGCGGCGGCGTCGAGGGCGTCGAGGCGGCCGTTGACGAAGCCCAGGGCGCCGAGCGAGGTCACGGCCTCGATGCGGCGGGCGGCGCTGCCCACGGAGCCCTCGGAGACAATCTTGAAGATGCCGAGCTCGGCGGTGTTGGAGGCGTGGAGGCCGCCGCAGAGCTCCGCCGAGAACGGCGCGGGGCCCTCGCCGGCGCGGACCACGCGCACCTCGTCGCCGTACTTCTCGCCGAAGAGGGCCACGGCGCCGGAGGCCTTGGCGTCCTCGATGGACATGAGCTCGGTGGTCACCGGCAGGGCGAGGAAGATCTGCTCGTTGACGAGCTCCTCGATGCTCTGGACCTGGGCCTGGGTCAGGGCCTCGAAGTGGGTGAAGTCGAACCGCAGGCGGTTGGGGGCGACGAGGGAGCCGGCCTGGTGCACGTGGTCGCCCAGGACTCGCTTGAGCGCGGCGTCCAGCAGGTGCGTGGCCGTGTGGTTGCGGCGGATGAGCTCGCGGCGGCGCTCGTCGACCTCCGCGGTCACGATGTCGCCCACGCGCACGAAGCCGCCCTTGACGCGGCCCACGTGGGCCGTGAGGCCGTCGTGGGAGACGGTGTCGTCCACGTCCATGCGGAACTCGATGCCGGAGAGCTCGCCGGTGTCACCCACCTCTCCGCCCATCTCGGCGTAGAACGGGGTGCGGTCGAGCACGACCTCCACGTCGTCGCCGGTCTCGGCGCGCATGACGCTCTCGCCGCCGCGCACGATGGACAGCACGGTGCAGCCGCGCAGCTCGCTCTCCTCGTAGCCGCAGAACTCCGTGGCGTCCACGGAGTCGGACAGGGCCGTCCAGACGTCCACCTGGCTCCAGGCGTCGGAGTCGGTGGCGCCCGCCGCGCGGGCGCGGGAGCGCTGGGCCTCCATGTCGGCGTCGAAGGCCTCCTGGTCGATGTCGTGGCCGGCGCCGAGGGCGATCTCGCGGGTGAGGTCCACGGGGAAGCCGTAGGTGTCGTGCAGGGTGAAGGCCACATGGCCGGAGAGGGTCTCCCCCTCGGCCAACTTCTCGAGCACGCCCTCCAGGTAGAGGCGGCCGGTCTCGATGACGGAGGAGAAGCGGGCCTCCTCGGCGCGGACGGTGCCCTGGATGAGGGCGGCGTTCTCCACGAGCTCGGGGTAGGTGTCGCCCATGAGGCGCGTCACCTCGGCCACGTAGTCGCAGAGGAAGGCGTCCTCGATGCCCAGCAGGCGGCCGTGGAAGACGGCGCGGCGGAGCAGGCGGCGCAGCACGTAGCCGCGGCCCTCGTTGGAGGGCAGGATGCCGTCGCCGATCATGAACGTGACGGCGCGGGAGTGGTCGGCGATGATGCGCAGCGAGACGTCCTTGGAGAACTCCTCGCCGTAGGTGGCGCCGGAGAGGCGCTCGCCGAGCTCGATGAGGCTCCAGAGGATGTCGCCGTCGTAGTTGGACGACTTGTGCTGCATGATGGCGGCCATGCGCTCGAGGCCCATGCCCGTGTCGACGTTCTGGTGCGGGAGGTCCACCAGCGTGCCGTCCTCCTGGCGGTCGTACTGGGTGAACACGAGGTTCCAGAACTCGAGGAAGCGGTCGCAGTCGCAGCCGGGCGCGCAGTCGGGGCTGCCGCAGCCGTGCTCCTCGCCCTGGTCGAAGTAGATCTCGGAGCAGGGGCCGCAGGGGCCGGTGGGGCCGGCGGCCCAGAAGTTGTCGTCCTCGCCCCGGCGCGAGATGTGGGAGGGGTCGACGCCCAGGGACTCCCAGATGGCCGCGCAGTCGTCGTCGTCGGTGAAGACGGTGAAGTAGAGGCGGTCGAGCGGGAGGTGCAGGTGGTCGACGATGAAGTCGAACGCCCACTCGCAGGCCTGGCGCTTGGAGTAGCCGCCGAAGGCGAAGTTGCCGAGCATCTCGAAGAACGAGAGGTGGCGGCCGTCGAGGCCGATGGCGTCGATGTCGTTGGTGCGCAGGCACTTCTGGCACGAGGTGGCGCCGATGGCGTCCTTCAAGGTCTTGGTGCCCAGGTAGTACTGCTTGAACTGGTTCATACCAGCGTTGGCGAGGAGCAGCGACGGGTCGTCGGGGACCAGCGAGGAGGACGGGAACCGCTTGCAGCCGTGGGCCTCGAAGAAGTCGAGGAACGAGGAGCGGATCTCTGCGGTGGTCATGGTCGGGTAGTCAAGTTCAGCCACGGGGCTTCTCCTTTGCAGGCTGGTCGCATACTGTGGGGCATTCTACCGCTTGTCCCGGTCCCCGTCCCGGCCCTGGCCGTCGTCGGGGGCGTCGCCGTCACCGCGCTGCCCCGACGCGCGGTCGTGCCCGCGCTCGAGCATGGAGACGGCCTCGGCGGCGTGGCGCCGGATGACCTCGGTGACGTCGGGCTTGGGGTCGGGGTCGGCCTCGGCCGTGACGTCGGTCTCGGGCGGCTCGGGCACGAGGCGGCTCGTGGCGAAGAAGTGGTCGTCGTCGAGGGCGTCGCAGGAGGGCGCCGGGCTGCCGTCGGCGTGGCGGTAGGGCGTGCCCTGGAACAGCGCGCCGTCGCGGGACACGAGCTGGCGGCCCGTGCGGGTCTCGAAGTAGTAGATGAACACGCCCTTGATGGCCGCGCTCACCGGGATGGAGATGGCCATGCCCACGGCGCCGCCGAGACTGGAGCCCACCACGATGGCGAGGAGCGACAGGGCGGGGTGCACCTGGACGGCGGAGCGCATGACCACGGGGCTCACGACGTTGTCCGTGACGTTCTCCGCCACCATGGCCACCACGAGGGTCCAGAACGCGCACACCGGGCTCACGAACAGGGCCGTGACCGTGGCGATGGCCGCGCTGATCCAGGGGCCGACGACGGGCACGAAGTGGAGCAGGCCCGTGAGGATGCCCATGAGCGGGGCGTAGGGCTGGCCCACGACCGTGAAGCCGAGGAACGCCAGCGAGCCGCCCACGATGGACGTGATGACGATGCCGCGCATGTAGCCGCCCATGGAGCGGCTGGCCACGGCCAGGAGCAGCGTGAGGTCGTCGCGGTGCGCGGGACCGGCGATGACGGCGAACTCCCGCACGATCCTGGGGTAGTCGCGCGCGAGCCAGTAGGCCATGACGAGCCCCAGGAAGAACATGAAGAACACGTTCACGATGTTCATGAGGTTGGGAAGCAGGCCGCTGGAGAGCTGGCTCGCGAGGTCGGTGGCGAACCGCGACCCCATGGTGGACAGGGCGTCCACCACGCCGGTCATGTTCTGCTGGAGGTCCGCGGTGTCCGCGTTGCCGTAGCGCTCGAAGAGCGACCGCAGCCACTCCTGGGTCTCGCGGAGGTAGCCGGGGATGCGCTCGAGGAGCGACGTGAGCTGCTCGGTGAACGCGGGGCCCAGTACCGCCACCACGGCGGCGGCGACGCCGAGGACGCACACGAGGGCCATGATGGCGCCGAGGGCGCGTCCCACGCCGTGGTTCTCGAGCCAGTTGACGAGCGGGCTGCAGATGAAGCCCACGATGACGCCCACGGCGAGGAACTCGATGGCGGGGGCCAGGAAGCCCAGGGCCCAGACAACGAAAACGAAGACGAGGACGAACCCCACGACCGTCCACACGCGCACCATGCGCAGGCGGTCGGACGCGGGGATCCCCGTCGGCTGCTGTCCTGACGGTTGGCCGGCCATGCTACCCCATCAGCCCCTCGGGGTCGATGCGGTCCTGGACCTTCTTGAGGGTGCGGCGGAGGAAGCGCGAGACCTGCACCTGGCTCACGCCGAGGCGCTTGGCGATCTCCACCTGGGTGAGGCCGTCCTGGAAGCGCATCTTGAGGACCTCCTGCTCGCGCGGCGAGAAGGAGCCGATGGTGTCCTCGATGACCATGCGGTCGTCGGAGGCGAGGAGGTCCTGGTCCTCGGTGGCGTAGTGGTCGATGACCGAGGGGGCGTCCTGGTCGCCCGATCCGCCGCCCTCGAGGGGCACGGAGCTGTAGGCGCTCGAGGACTCCATGGCCTCGAGGACCTCGTCGACGGTGACGCCGAGGGAGGCCGCGATCTCGTCCACGGAGGGCGAGCGCTGGAGGTCCTTGGTGAGCTCGTCGGTGGCCTGGTTGACCTTGGCCGAGAGCTCCTGCAGGCGCCTGGGCACGCGCACGGACCAGCCCTTGTCGCGGAAGTGGCGCTTGATCTCACCCATGATGGTGGGCGTGGCGTAGGTGGTGAACTCCAGGCCGCGCTCCGGCTCGAAGCGGTCGATGGCCTTGATGAGGCCGATCGTGCCCACCTGGATGAGGTCGTCGAGCGACTCGCCGCGGTTCTTGAACTTGGAGGCGAGGAAGCGCACGAGGTTGAGGTGGCTCACGATGAGCTGCTCGCGGGCATCCTCGTCGCCCTCGTCCTTGTACAGGGCGAAGAGCTCGCGGGTGCGCTCCTTGTCCCACGCCAGCTTGCCTCTGCCGGCACCGGCGGACATGCGGCGGGCATGGATGCCGGAGGTCCTGGAGACCTGGGGCCTGGACTCTCTCACTCGGCCCCTCCCATCCTCTTGAGGACGGTCAGGCGTGTGTGGTCGTCGTCGATGGAGTACTCGTCGGTGACCGAGCCGAGGATGAGCTGCGCGTAGTCGAACGAGCCGTCCTCGTAGGCGTCCTCGACGTCGCGCTGGGGGCCCAGGGAGAAGGTCATCTGGATCTGGGCCTCGTCGATGGCGAAGAGGATGTCGCAGAAGTCCTGGTCTGTGGCGCAGGCGTAGACGAAGCCCTCCTCGGCGGCCATGCGGACGTCCTCGACGTCGTCGATGGACAGGCCGCAGACCACTGCCAGGTTGGCTGCCAGCATGCGCACCGAGCGGGCGAACTCCGCCGCTGCGGGGGTCTTGAGCTCGACGATCTTGCTTTCCATGGGGCCTCTCCTACTCGTTGTCGCTGTCGGTGGGGGCGCTGGTGGGATAGGTGAAGTACCCGCTGTCGTCGGAGACGGTCTCGACCTCGGGGGCGGCGGCGTCGATGGCCGCGGCCTCGGCCTCGGGCAGCGGCTGGGCCTCCTGCTCGCCGCCCTTGCCGGTGAGCTTGCTGACGGCCTTGCCCGCGACGGCGGCGGCCTTGTCGACGACGCCGCTCACGGCGGTGGTGGCATCGGAGGCGGCGCCGGTGACGGTCCCCACATCGGACAGGATGGTGTTCACCTGCAGCAGGTCGAGGGAGAGGGCGTCCACCGTGGTCTCCACCTTGCCCAGGAGGGGCTTGACCTCCTGGATGGCGGGGTTCAGGTCGGCGACGGTCTTGTCGACGTTCCTGATGGTGCCCTGGAGCTCGTCGACCGTGCCGTCGACCTTGTCCACGAGGCCGTCGACCTTGCCGCGGACCTTGCGCAGGGTTAGGGCGATCTCGACGCCCACCCACACGAAGGCGGCGATGAGGACGACGAGCGCGACGATAATCCAGATGTTCATGGCGATCCCTTTCTCAGGGCGCCGGCCTCGGCCGGGGCCCGTTCGCTCCGATGGTTTGCATTCTACCCATCTGAGGGCGCGGGCCCACCGCCGCGGTCGCGGGCCACGGCGTCGCGGCGCCACGCCTCCCAGCCACGCTCGGACGGGTGCCAGAACGCGCCCGTGGAGAGGCCCTCGGGCAGGTAGCGCTGGGGGACCCAGCCGGCCGGGAACGCATGGGGGTAGAGGTAGGGCCCGTATGAGTCGGAGCCGGGGCGGTGC
>CBCSOI010000066.1:0-7495 GCA_965141595.1 uncultured Atopobiaceae bacterium
ATCCCCAACTGCGCCGCCTCCGTCCTCATCAGCGAGCTCTTCCTCGAGGGGGCCCTGGGCTCCGGCGCCATGATCAGCGGCCTGCTCGTCGGTGCCGGCGTGGGCCTGCTCGTGCTCTTCAGGGCCAACCGCCCGCTCCGCTCGAACCTGGCCATCGTCGCCGTGCTCTATGCCGTGGGTGTTGTCTGCGGCCTCTGCGTCAACGCCAGCGGGTTCGTGTTCTGATTCCACGGCCCCGGGTCCCGGGGCCCGCATCCGAGGAGGTCGCCGTGTACGAGCGCCCCGACGTCCCCAAGCCCGGTAGGCACCGCACTGCCGTCGCGGTGGCGGTGCTCGTCGCCATCGGCTGCGCCCTCCTCGCAGGCCTGCCGGCCCTCTGGCGCCTCGCCAACGAGACCAACGCCTCCACCCTGGCCGACGGGGGCCTGCGGGAGGCCGTGGCGTCCCGGGACAACACCCTCGCGGTTCCCGACGGCGCCGAGCCCACCGGCAACGACGTCGAGACGTTCCTCGTCCTCACGGTGGACGACGTCCGTGCCGATGCCCCCGCCCTCCAGGGCGCCGAGCTCCTCTGCGTCGACCACACGGCAAAGGACAGCCGCCGGGTCACGCTCCCGACCGACCTCGCCGTGACGTCGGGAGGTGCGGCCACCACCCTCGCCGACCTCTTCGACTCCCGGGGCGAGGGCGCCTGCGTGGCCCCGGTCTCGGCGGCCACGGGCCTCGCGGTCTCCCATGTGGTCGAGCTCGACGGCGACGGATGGTCCCTCTTCGAGCGCGCCGTGGCCGGCGGCGTCCAGGGTGCCGCCCAGGCCGGGCCGGAGCTCCTGTCCTCCCTCAGGACCGACATGGACACCGGCCAGCTCATGGACCTGCCGGACTCCCTTGCGGGCACGGGCGTCTCCGCCGCCGAGCCCGAGCCCTGCCCCATGGTGGGGTCAGAGGTGGACCGCACGGCCCTCGGCGTCCTTGCGGGCACGCTCCGCGGCTGACTCTGTGGGTGTTTGCTGAAGGCTCGGTGACGGGTGTGTGGTGGCGCGCCTCGTTTTAAAGCTTATATTCTTACGCTGCTACATTTACCTCTGACCACACGACCCGTCAGGGGGTTCCCACCCGATGTCTCCCAAGCCGCCCGCCGTCACGCTCATCATGCCTGCGTACAACATCGAGGCCTACGTGGCCCGGGCCGTGGAGTCGGTGCAGAACCAGACCCTGCGGGACTGGGAGCTCATCGTCGTGGACGACGGGTCCACCGACCGCACCGGTCAGATACTCGATCGGCTCGCCTCCCGCGACTGGCGCATCGAGGTCATCCACACCGAGAACCACGGCGCCGCCGCGGCGCGCAACACCGCCCTCGACCGCGCCCGGGGCCGCTACATCCACTTCCTCGACGGCGACGACTGGGCCGAGTCCACCATGCTCGCCAGCGAGGTGGAGTTCGCGGAGGCCAACGACCTCGAGCTCGTGGTGGCCGGTTTCTACATCGAGACGTTCTACGGGGACGGCGGAGAGCACCTCACCGAGGCCAAGCGCGTGGACGGGCAGGTCTTCGCCACCCAGGCGGAGTTCCGCTCCCAGGCGTTCCGCCTCTTCGACCAGAACCTCCTCTACGTGCCCTGGAACAAGCTCTTCCTGCGCAGCCGCATTGAGGAGCTGGGCCTCAGGTTCAGGCCCACGTTCTGGGACGACTTCCCCTTCGTGCTCGACTACATCCGCGACGTGGGGCGCGTGGGCGTCATGGGCGAGTGCTTCTACCACTTCGGCCGCAGCCGCGCTGAGAGCGAGACCGCCCGCTGGCGCCCCGGCATGTACGAGAAGCGCGAGGAGGAGCACGGCTGGATGCTCGAC
The DNA here is from genome assembly GCA_965141595.1 of uncultured Atopobiaceae bacterium. Lineage (GTDB taxonomy): Bacteria > Actinomycetota > Coriobacteriia > Coriobacteriales > Atopobiaceae > Granulimonas. The sequence goes on from CBCSOI010000066.1 coordinate 1,852, forward strand.
CTCTACGACCACTGGGGCCTCTCGGCCGACCCGTCGTCGGTGGAGATGGTGCAGCGCCGCTATATCGAGCGCCTCGTGGGTTGCATCGAGAACGTCTGCAACGACGCCTGCACGCTCCCGCGCGAGGAGAAGCGCGCCCAGATCGAGGCCATGATCTCCACGCCGCGCGCCCAGATGGCCGTGGAGCTCGCCCAGCCCCGGAGCGCCATGATGCGGGCCATGCTCATGCCCATCCGCCGCAAGGACGCCTCCATGGCCATGCTCGAGGGCCGGGTCATCTCCCTGGTCAAGGGCGCCGACCCGCGGCTCTTCGCATCCCTCAAGGCCCGTCGCTAGGCCCGTCCCGCCCGGTATCCGTGGAGTGTGGCCGCCCGGCGCTTGGGGGCGCCGTGGGCGGGTAGGCACCAGCTGGTACGAGAGGAACCTTCCCAGAAGGGGGACATCATGGCAGATAACACCGGCAAGAAGGTCAAGGTCCACTACCGCGGCACCCTTGACGACGGCACGCAGTTCGACAGCTCCTACGACCGCGGCGAGCCCCTGGAGTTCACCGTCGGCGCCGGGCAGATGATCCCGGGCTTCGACAAGGCCGTCGTGGACATGGAGGTGGGCGAGAAGAGGACCGCCCACCTGGAGCCCGCCGATGCCTACGGCGAGCCCCGCGAGGAGCTCGTGGTGAGCTTCCCGGTTGACCAGGTGCCCAACCTCGACCAGCTCTCCGAGGGCGACCGCATCTTCCTGCAGGGCCCCATGGGCCAGCCCATCCCGGCCGTCGTGACCTCCATCACCGAGGAGGCCGTGACCGTGGACGCCAACCACGACCTGGCCGGCAAGCCCCTGAACTTCGACATCGAGCTCGTCGAGGTGGGGGAGTAGCGGCCGCGGCCCAAGGTTCATTTTGGCAGGCCGCGCCACCGTGGTGCGGCGAGGAGCGGCGCCGCCACGGCGTGGCATAAAAAAGGCCCCGACGTCCGAAGGCGCCGGGGCCGTTCCGTCCGTCCCGCGCTAGGCGAACTCGATCTCGCCCGTCTCGGGGTCCATGGAGCTCACGATGGCGAGCGACTTCAGGTTGTAGCCGCGCTCGCGGAGGCTCTTGCCGCCGGGCTGGAAGCCCTTCTCGATGGCGATGCCGATGCCCTCCACCACGGCGCCGGCCTCCTCGCAGATCTCGAGCAGGCCGTTCAGGGCGCAGCCCATGGCCAGGAAGTCGTCGATGATGAGCATGTGCTCGCCCTCCTGGATGAAGCGCTTGGCGACGATGACGTCGTACTCGCGTTTCTTGGTGTAGCTCACGATGTGGCTGCGGTACTGGCTGCCGTCGAGGTTGAGCGACTCGGTCTTGCGGGCGAAGACCACGGGCACGTTGCCGAAGTGGCGCGCCGCCACGCAGGCGAGGCCGATGCCCGAGGACTCGATGGTCAGGATCTTGTCCACGGGCCGGCCGGCGAAGAGCCGCGCCCATTCGGCCCCGAGCTCGTCGTAGAGGGCGGTGTCGCACTGGTGGTTGAGGAAGTTGTCGACCTTGAGGATGTTGCCCTCGCGGACGATCCCGTCTCGGCGGATGCGCTCTTCCAGAGCCTGCATGAAGACCCCTCTCTCGGTTTCTCTCCCGTGGTATCACCCCATTATGGGGCACTCGCCGCGATTCGTCTCGCGGGGAGGCGCCCCGTGGGAAGCGCCGTTGTTCCCGCCGCGTAACGCCGGGGCAACGTGCACGACGTACGCTCTATCCCCACGGACGATTCCGCCGAGCGAGAAAGGCCACGCCCATGGCGCTGATCAGACCCGTCGACGAGACCCTCGCCGGCTTCCTGCGCGACGAGTCGCGCACGCAGGGCCGTGCCGAGACGGTCTCGCAGCCGGCCGACGAGGCCGAGGTCCGGCAGGTGTTCCGCGAGCTCGCGTCGGTCCCCGGTGCTTCGGTGCCGGTGACGGTGCAGGGGGCCCGCACGGGCCTCGCCGCGGGCTGCGTGCCTGACGGCGGCCACGTGATGTCGCTCCAGCGCATGAACCGGGTGCTCGGCGTCTCCGGCGACGCGGAGGGCGGCTTCTCCGTGCGCGTGCAGCCGGGCGTGGTGCTCCAGGACCTCAGGAACGCGCTCGCCAAGCGGGCGTTCGACACCGCCGGATGGGACGACGCCTCCCTGGCAGCGCTCGGGCGGCTCCGCGAGGCGGACCCGGTCTTCTTCCCGTGCGACCCCACCGAGACCTCTGCGACCGTGGGCGGCATGGTGGCCTGCAACGCGTCGGGTGCCCGGAGCTACCGCTACGGGGCCATGCGCCGCCACGTGCAGGGGCTCCGTGTCGTGCTGCCCTCCGGCGAGACCCTCGCCCTCTCCCGCGGCGCGGCCGTGGCGGAGGGGCGCCGCCTTGCCCTCGTGACCGAGCAGGGCACCGTGCTCGAGGTGCCGCTGCCCACCTACGCCATGCCCGACGTCAAGAACGCCAGCGGCTACTTCGCCGCGGACGGCATGGACGCCGTGGACCTCTTCGTGGGCTCCGACGGCACCCTCGGCGTCGTCACCGAGGTCGAGCTGGCCCTCGCGCCCACGCCGTCCGTCGTATGGGGCGTCAACTGCTTCTTCGACGGCGAGGACCGCGCCGTGGGCTTCGTGGAGGCCGTGCGCGGCGCCGTGCCGGGCCTCGGGGCCGTGGAGTACTTCGACCCGGCGGCCCTCGACATCCTTCGCTCCCAGCGCCACTGCGACCCGGCGTTCTCCTCGCTGCCCGAGGTGCCGCCCGCCTACGCCTGCTGCGTTTTCGTGGAGCTCCAGGAGCCGGGCCGCCCCGAGGCCCTCGAGGCGCTCGCCGCGGTGGGCCGCGCCATGGGGGAGGCCGGCGCGGACCCGGCGGCCACGTGGGTGGGCACGACGGACGTGGACCGCGAGCGCCAGCGGTTCTTCCGCCACGCCGTGCCCGAGTCGGTGAACATGCTCATCGACGAGCGCCGCCGCACCGACCCCGCCATCACCAAGCTCGGCAGCGACATGGCCGTGCCCGACGGCCGCCTCCGCGACGTCGTGGCCCTCTACCGCCGCACGCTCGCCGAGGAGGGCCTCGAGAGCGCCACGTGGGGCCACATCGGCGACAACCACCTCCACGTGAACGTGCTCCCCCGGAGCGCCGAGGAGCACGCGCGCGGCAAGGCGCTGTTCCGCCGCTGGGCCGAGGAGGTCTCGGCCATGGGCGGCACGGTGTCGGCCGAGCACGGCGTGGGCAAGATCAAGCGCGACTTCCTCGTGCCCATGTACGGGCGCGAGGGTGTGGCCGAGATGGCCGCCGTCAAGCGGGCGCTCGACCCGGACGGCGTCCTCGGCCGCGGCAACCTCTTCGACGCGTCGCTTCTGGAAGGGGGTGAGGCGTAGTGGACGTCTGCGTGCTCATGAAGGCGGTCCCGGCCTCCACCGAGGTCTCCATGGACCCCGTGACCCACACCATCGTGCGCGACGGCGGGGACGCCGTCTGGAACCCCTTCGACACCGCGGCCCTGGAGCTGGCGCTCCGCCTCAAGGACTCCTGCGGCGCCACGGTGACGGTGCTCTCCATGGGCATCCCGGCCACCGCCGCCCTGCTGCGGGACGCCCTGGCCCGCGGCGCCGACCGCTGCCTGCTCCTGTCCGACCGAGCCTTCGCCGGCAGCGACACCCTCGCCACGTCCTACGCCCTCACGCTCGGGCTGCGGGCGCTCGGCGGCTTCGACCTCGTGCTCTCGGGCAAGATGGCCGTGGACGGCGACACCGCGCAGATCGGACCCGAGGTGGCCGAGGCCCTGGGCGTGCCCTGCGTCTCGGCCGTGGGGTCGCTCTCCGTGGGCGACGGAGCCGCCACCTGCACGGCTGTCTCCGACGGCGTGCGCCGCACCGTGCGGGTGCCGCTGCCCTGCGTGCTGACGGTCGAGAAGGCCGCGGCCGACCTCCGGATGCCCTCCGTCGAGGGCGTGCTCGCGGCCGAGGGCGAGCCCATGCCCGTCATGGGCGCGGCCGAGGCGGGGGCCGACCCGGCCCGCTGCGGCCTCGACGGCTCGCCCACCCAGGTGGCCTCCTGCACCGTGCCCGAGACCTCGTCGTCCTGCGTGGTCGTGGAGGGCGGCCCGGCCGAGGCCGCGGCGCGCCTGTGCGACCTCGTCGCCCCCGTCCTGGAAGGAGCTGCCTCATGAGCGGCCTTGTGGTGGACGCCGACCTCTGCGTGGGGTGCGGGCGCTGCGTGCGCGTGTGCGCCAACGACGGCATCGAGGTGGTCGACCGCCTCGCCCGGGTGCTCCCCGGCTGCGTCTCGTGCGGCATGTGCGTGGATGCCTGCCCCGTGGGCGCCCTCGAGGTCGTGCGCGAGGGCACCGGCGCGGACCTCTCCCAGTGGTCGGGCGTGCTCGTGGTGGCCCAGACCGACGCCGACGGCTCCCCGCTGCCCGTGGCGAGCGAGCTCGTGGGCGTGGGCCGCGGTCTGGCGGATGCCCGCGGCTGCGTGCTCAGGGTTCTCGTGCTGGCGCCGGGCACCCACGGTTGCGCCTGCACCGGCGGGTTCGCCGGGCTCGGCGCCGACGGCGCGGACGAGGTGCTCGTGTCCCGAAGCCCGCGCTTCGGCGTCCGGGACTGCGCCGCCATGGCCGCCACGGTGGCCGCCGCCGTGGGGGCCACCAAGCCCGAGGCCGTGCTCTTCGGCGCCACGGACCTCGGCCGCGAGCTCGCCCCGCGCGTGGCGCAGCGCCTGGGCTGCGGCCTGACCGCCGACTGCACGGGCCTGGCCGTGGATGCCGAGACGGGCCTGTTGCTCCAGACGCGCCCGGCCTTCGGAGGCAACCTCATGGCCACCATCGTCTCACCGGAGGCGCGGCCCCAGATGGCCACGGTGCGCCCGGGCGTCTTCGCGGCCCCGGAGCGCGACGCCTCGCGCGTGTGCACCGTCTACGAGATGGCGCCGGCGCCGTGCGACGTGGCGGCGCCGGAGGTGCTCTCCGAGGAGCCCGCCGACGGCGGCGCCTCCATCACGGCGTGCGACGTGCTCGTGGTGGTGGGGCGCGGCATCCGCGACAAGAAGTCGCTCGCCGTGGCCCGGCGCCTGGCCGACGCCCTCGGCGCCGGCCTCGGCTGCACGCGCCCCGTGGTGGAGGCCGGGTGGCTCGACCACGGCTGCCAGGTGGGCCAGACCGGCGTCTCCGTGGCGCCCCGCCTGCTCGTGAGCCTTGGCGTGTCCGGAGCCGTGCAGCACCTCGCCGGCATCTCCGGCGCAGGCTGCGTGGTGGCCGTGAACGAGGACCCGGAGGCGCCGATCCTCGCGGCGGCGGACTACGCCGTGGTGGGGGACTGCCGCGAGGTGGCCCGGGCCTGGGCGGAGGCGCTGGAAAACCGGTAACCGGTTGGCGCCCCCGAATCAGAACAGATGTTCTATCATGGGTCCCCCGGTGACGAGAGAGGGGAGCATTCCATGGTGGAGCGGATCGAGGGTGCAGGCAAGGTCGCGACCGTCGTCGAGGTGGACAAGGACGTCTGGCGCGCGCAGCTGGTGGGCGCCAAGGCGAGCGTGGACTTCGCCACCGCGGCCAAGGCCCGCCTGTGGGCGAGCCTGGCGTGCGGGCTGTTCTCGTCGCCGAGGGAGGCCGCGGCGGCGACGGCGTGAGGGGAGCGGCCTAGATGCGGTTCTCCAGGCA
>CBCSOI010000067.1:0-7492 GCA_965141595.1 uncultured Atopobiaceae bacterium
AATTAGTTAGCTGATAGCTGGGCGTCGGGACCGAGCCCTAGGCCCGAACTGCCGCGTCGGCCATGCCGGAGCCCCTTCTGGCATGGGCTCTCTCGGCCGCAGACGGCAAACCCCATGCCGGAGCGGTCTCCGGCATGGGGTTCGGACGATCCAGAGCGGCCCTTCGGCGCTGTCTCCATGCCGGAGGGCCCATCGGCATGGTCTGCCGCGGCGCGGGACCCAGCCGCCACCGGCCCGCCGGTCCAGCCGCCGCCGGTGCCCGGTCCTACTCCCCGGCGCCGCCCTTCTCGGGCCCGTACACCTCCACCAGCGCGTTCAGGCGCCGGTACACGGCGTCGCTGTCCTTGGCCAGCTCGCTCTGGAGACGGGCGCTCATCTTGGGGTCGCGGTCGGCCAGGCTCGCGTAGCGGCGCATCTTGGCCAGGAACGGCCCCATGGGTTTGCTCGGCGCCGCGGAGTCCAGCACGAATGGATCGCCGCCCTGCTCGGCCAGGCGCGGGTCGAAGTGCCAGAGCGGCCAGTAGCCGGTCTCCACGGCCTCGCGCATGATGCCCGTGACGCTGCCCATGCCCTCCTCGATGCCCCAACTGATGCAGGGACAGAGGGCGATCACCACGCTGGGGCCGTCGTAGGCGTCGGCTTCCCGCATGACGTCGATCAGCTGCTGCATGTTGCCCGACAGGCTCACGTGGGCGACGTAGACGTAGCCGTACTGCATGAGCATGGTGCCCAGGTCCTTCTTGGGCGTGCCCTTGCCGTCGTAGGTGAACCCGGTGACGGCGCCCATCTGGGTGGCCTTGCTCATCTCGCCGCCGGTGTTGGAGTAGCCCTCGGTGTCAAGCACCAGGACTTTGAGGTTCTCGCCGCTGGCCACCACCTCGTCGAGACCGCCGTAGCCGATGTCGTAGGCCCAGCCGTCGCCGCCCACGGCCCACACGCTCTTCTTGCCGAACCTCTCTCCGTAGTCCAGGATCTGCCGCGCGAGGCCCGCGCCGCCGCCGTGGCCGTCGGCCGCGCCCTCGAGCTCGGTGCGGATGGCGCGCCCCAGGTCCCAGGCGGCCTCGGGGTCGTCCTTGCTCTTGAGCCAGCCGGCCATGAGGGAGGTGGCGCCGGCGGGCAGCCCGGCGCCCTTGTCGGCCACGGCTTGGGACACCAGGCGCTCCAGGTGGCGCCGGCGGATCCCGACGCCCTTGGCGATGCCGTAGCCGTACTCGCCGTTGTCCTCGAAGAGCGAGTTGCCCCAGGCGGGTCCGTGCCCGGCGGCGTTGACGGCGTAGGGCATGGCCGGCATGTAGGCGCCGTAGATGGACGAGCAGCCCGTGGCGTTGGCGATGATGAGGCGGTCGCCGAAGAGCTGGGTCAGCAGCTTGATGTAGGGCGTCTCACCGCAGCCGCCGCAGCAGCTGGAGAACTGGAAGAGCGGCTGCTGGAGCTGTGTGCCCGGAACGGTGGTGGCGGGCAGCAGGTGGTCCTTGAGGGAGATGGACGACTGGCAGAAGTCCAAGGCCGCCTTCTGGGTCTCGAGCTGCGTGGGCAGCGGCTCCATATGCAGGGCGTGGCCCGGGCAGTTGTAGGCGCAGCTGCCGCAACCCACGCAGTCCTCGGGGAAGACCTGGATCCTGAAGGCCAGGCCCTTGTCCTTGAGGGCCGGCAGCGTGGCCGGCTTGGTGTCGAAGCCCTCCGGGGCGAAGGCGAGCTCGTCGGCCGTGGCGAGGTAGGGCCGGATGGCGGCATGGGGGCACACGTAGGAGCACTCGTCGCACTCCACGCACGCGTCCGCGTCCCACCGGGGCACCGAGTAGGCCACGGCACGCTTCTCGAGGGCCGTGGTGCCGAGGGGGACGAAGCCGTCCGGCGTCATGGCGCTCACGGGCAGGTCGTCGCCGCGGAGCTCCTCCATGGGCCAGAAGACGTCGCGCACGTAGCCGCTCCTGTCGGCCGGCGCCATCTCCTGGGCCACGGTCTCGGGGCCCTCCGCGTCCGTTGCCCAGGAGTCGGGGTAGTCGATGGCGGCGAGCGAGGCCAGCGCACCGTCCACGGCCTCGAGGTCGGCCTTCACGACGTCCGCGCCCTTGGCGGCGTAGACCTCCCGGATGTCGGCCTTGAGGGCGGTCACGAACGCGTCGTAGTCCATGAGGCCGGTGAGCTTGAGGAACACGCACTCCATGATCATGTTGACGCGCCCGCCGAGGCCGCAGCGCTCGGCGAGGCCGCTCGCGTCGACAGCGTAGACCTTGGCCTTCTTCCTGGCGAGCGCCTGGCGCAGCGTCGCGGGGACGTGCTCCTCCCACGAGACGGCGTCGGACCAAGGAGCGTTGAGCACGAACGTGCCGCCCTCGGTCAGGCGGTCGGCCATGGGGTAGCCGCGGCGCACGTAGGTGGACTTGTGGCAGGCCACGTAGCCGGCGTCGTCCACGAGGTAGGGGCTCTGCACCGGCTCCTCGGAGAGCCTGAGGTAGCAGATCGTGAGGCCGCCGCTCTTCTTGGAGTCGTACCAGCTGTACTCCTGCACGCAGGTGCCCTGCTCCCGCGACAGGATGCGCGCCACCTGCTTGGAGGCGCCCACGGTGCCGTCGGAGCCGAACCCGTAGAACACCGCCTGGGAGCACGGCGCCGGCAGGCAGCGGACGGGCCCGCCCACGGGCAGGGACAGGTGCGTGACGTCGTCGTCGATGCCCACGGTGAAGCGGCGTTTGGGCTCGTCGAGGGCCATGTTGTCGAACACCGCCTTGACCTGCGCCGGAGTGAAGTCCTTGGACGAGAGGCCGTAGCGGCCGCCGAGGACCTCGACGGGGCGCCCGGAGGACAGCACGGCCAGGGCCACGTCCTCGTAGAGCGGCTCGCCCAGGCTGCCGGGCTCCTTGGTGCGGTCGAGCACCGAGACGCGCCTGGCCGTGGCCGGGATGGCATCGAGGAGGTGCTCGGCGGAGAAGGGCCGGTAGAGGCGCACCGTCACCACACCCACCTTCTCGCCGGCCGCCACGAGGTGCGCCACGCACTCCTTGGCCACCTGGGCCGAGGAGGCCATGGTCACGACGACGCGCTCCGCGTCGGGGGCGCCGTCGTAGTCGAAGAGGTGGTACCGCCGGCCCGTGAGCTTCGCGACCTTGTCCATGTTGGCCTGCACGACGGCGGGCAGCGCGTCGTAGGAGGGGTTGGCGGCCTCGCGGTTCTGGAAGTAGATGTCGGGGTTCTGGGCCGTGCCGCGGATGTCGGGGCGCTCCGGCTCCATGGCGCGGGCGCGGAACGCCCGCACGGCGTCCCAGTCCACGAGGGGCGCCATGGCCTCGGGCTCGATGACGTCCACGGTCTCGATGGCGTCCGACGTGCGGAAGCCGTCGAAGAAGTGGCAGAACGGCACCGAGCCGTCGATGGCCGAGAGGTGCGCCACGAGGGAGAGGTCCATGCATTCCTGCACCGTGGCGCTGGCGAGCATGGCCACGCCGGTGGCGCGGACGGCCATGACGTCCTGGTGGTCGCCGAAGATCGAGAGCGCGTGGGCCGAGAGCGAGCGGCACGTCACGTGGAGCACGCCGGGGAGCAGCTCGCCTGACACCTTGTAGAGGTTGGGGATCATGAGCATGAGGCCCTGGCTGGCCGTGAAGGTGCTGGCGAGGGCGCCGCCCGACAACGCGCCGTGGAACGCGCCGGCCACACCCTTCTCGGACTGCATCTCCTTGACATCCACCGGGGCGCCGAAGAGGGTCTCGCGGCCCTCGCAGGCCCAGCGCTCCACGGTCTCGGCCATCTTGGACGCAGGCGTGATGGGGTAGATGAGGGCGGCGTCGGACAGGGCGTAGGCCGCGTAGGCCGCGGCGGTCATGCCGTCCATGGCCTCACGGCGGGGATGCTGGGTTTGGGACATGGGGTCCTCCAAGGGCGGTGCTTCCGGCCGAGGCCGGTTCCAGGTCCGTGGGTCTATACCCCGGGAAGCCCCGCGGCCCCTTGGGTACCTATAGGGACAGCGAGCGAGGAGGTGGCCGTGGGCCAGGACAGACCGGTCTCGGCGGACGCCCTTCGGCGGCGCCTGCGGGCCTACGACTGGGCCATGGGCGGTCGTCGCGTGGCGTTCGCGGCCGTGTGCGGTGTGCTCTGCGGCCTGGCCAACACGGTGCTCTGCCTCACGGTCTCCTGGGCGGGCGACGTCTGGCGCGCCTGGCCGTGGCTGAGCGCCGCACTGCCGGCCATCGGCGCCCTCGAGGTTGCGCTGTTCCGCAGGGCCCGCGTGACCATGGACCTGCGTCCAGGATTCAACGGCCTCATGAAGGACATGGGCGCCGACAGGCGCTTCCCCACCCGGGAGGGGCCCGTGGTGCTCGCCGGCACACTGATGTCGCTGGCGGGGGGCGCCGCGGTCGGGCCCGACTCCGCAGCCAAGCACCTGGGGGCCTCCGTGGGGGCGGCCGTGCTCCCGTGGTTCTCCATCGACGACGACAACGGCGAGCCAGCCTACGACTGGGCCGTGGCCTGCGGGCTCTCGGCGTGCTTCTCGGCACTGCTCTGCGCGCCGCTGGGAGTGTTCGCCTACCTGGTGGAGCACCTGCGGGCCCATGGCACCACGGTGCGCCACCTGCCCACGGTGCTGCTCTCGTGCTTTGTGGCCGCAGGGTTCGCGCGGCCCATGGACCTGCAGATACACACGCCGTTCGTGGGGGCGCGGGCGCTCACGGGCCCCGACCTGTGGGGCGCCGTGGCCGTGGCCATGGCGGCGGCCGTGGCAGGAAGCTGCTTCGTCGCCGGCGTCCACGGCCTGGAACGGGTGCGCAAGCGCATGGGGCGCTCGCCCATGCGGTGCCTGGTGGCTGGAGGCGCCGTGGTGGGCGCCGCACTGCTGCTGGTGCCGGGGCTCATCCGGTGGGGCGGCCTGGGCACGGGGCTCGTGGTGCCGGTGCTGCGAGATGCCCAGGGCGGCTGGGGGTTCGCGCTCAAGCTCGCGCTCACCGTGACGTGCCTGGGCTTCGGCCTGCGGGGCGGCGAGGTCACGCCGATGTTCGTGATCGGGGCGCTCATGGGCTCCTCGGTGGCGGCCGCCGTGGGGGCCGACCCGCTGGTGACCGGCGCCCTGGCCATGGTGTCGCTGTACGCCGTGGCGCTGGGGTCGCCGGTGTCGGGCGTGCTGGTGGGCTGCGAGTTCTTCGGCTGGGGCTTCGCCCCGTGGTTGGTACCGACGGTGGCCGCCGCATGGGCCGGACGCCTGGCCCTCGAGGGCACGCTCACGGCGGCGCTGGCACAGCGGCGCAGGTAGACGGGCTGTCCCATCACCCGGCCTGTCCCACCACCCGGACACTTTTGTCCCAACGGTCGGGCACTTCTGTCCCACTTCGGGGGCGTTTTATCCGGGCTCTTTGGCCGTCACGTTGGTCGGGCACCGGGGGTGTCGCACGGACCCGTCGCCCGACCGAGCGGCCAGGCCATGTCGGAGGGCCCTCCGGCATGGGTTTCTCGTCCGGAAGACGCCAGAACCCACACCGGAGGCCGTTGCGGCATGGGTTCATCGATGACGAGAGGCCAAAACCCATGCCAAGGCCCTCTTCGGCATGCCCGGACACCATAAGGCGAGAACCAGGCGAAGTGACGGATAGGCCAGGCGCCCCTGTCGCAACAGATGAGACAGGCACCTCCCTCACGCAAGATGTTTGGTGGTTTAGATCAGGGTTTGCACCGAAAACCACCAAACATCCGAGGCAGGCCAGGAAGGCGGCCTAGAGGGGGCCGACGGGCCCGAAAAGGTCGAGCCCGCCCGCGCCACCATGGCGCGGTGGCCGAGGAGCGACACCATGGTGGCGCGGCTTTCGGCCAGGCCGGCACGTTTGTCGCGCCCACCGTGGCGCAGGACGGCCGACCCGAGGCCCCATGTGACGGCAAAAGAGCCCGACCGAAGTGACGGCGGTTCGACCGCTGATGGTGGGACAGAAGTGCCCGACCGTTGGGACAAAAGTGTCCGGGTGATGGGACAGGTGCCGTGAAAGCGAGAGGCCCCCGCGCCGACGGTTCGACGCGGGGGCCTCTCGGCGCACCTACCTGCAAGAGGCAGACCTCGGACGCACGAAGGCTAGTGGAACATGGAGCAGAGGACCGGCATGATCCACACCCACAGGATGCAGGTGGCGGCGAAGCACACTGTGGAGACGGCCACGGAGTTGGCGCCTTCCTTCACGTAGATGTTGTAGCGGCTGGAGATGATGATGCCCGAGAACGCCGGGGGCAGGGCCACGGCCAGGGCCAGCATCGAGATCTTGGACGGGTCGCTGCCCATGCCCAGGGCGAAGCCGGCGGCGACGATCACGGCAGGCATGAGGATCAGGCGGTAGAAGGTGTTCCAGATGACCTCCTTGTTCACGCCCAGGGAGACCGTGGACAGGGCCAGGCCGGCGGACAGCACGGCCACGCCGGAGTTGGCCTTGGCGATGAGGTCGAAGCAGGGGTCGAGCTCGGAGGGGAACCGAACGCCGATCAGCACGAGCAGCACGGCGATGAGCGGTGCGGCGGCGACGGGCTTCTTCACGGCGTTGACGATGGCGGCCACGTTGGGGTTCTTGATGGCGTGCCTCTTGGCGAGGCCACGCTCCTCGGCGCGGACGACGTCGATCTCCTTGCGGATGCCGTGCTCCTTCTCGGCGGCACGGGCCTCCTCGTCGGTGACCGGCAGGCCCTCGGGAGTCTTGGCGGCGGGGGTCGCAGCGGCCTTGGCGGGCACGGCGGCCGCAGAGGCGGCACCGGAGGCGGCGGCCACGGCGGGAGCGGCCTTGCCGGACTTGGCGGCCTTGGCCTTCATCTCGTTCTGGCCCTTGTTGATGAGGTAGAAGCCCAGCGGGATGGTGACGGCGTTGACCACGATGGACACGATGCCGATGACCAGGTTGGTGGTCACGTCGTTGCCGTAGATCGGGTCGAGCACGGCGAAGCCGAGGAATCCGATGGTGGGCGAGCCGGCGATGAGGGCGCAGACGGCGGCCTCCTGCGTGGTGTGGTGGAAGAGCTTCTTGCACAGCCAGTAGCTGAGCATGAACATGCCCGTCACGCCCACGAGGGACAGGATGGTGAGCACGAGGTCGGAGGCCAGCATCTCGCGGGTGGCCTTGACGATGGAGACGAACAGGGCCGCCGGCAGGGCGATGTCGAGCACGACCTTGTTGAGGCCCTGGCGCTGGTCGTCGTCGAAGTAGTGAACGCGGCCGCAGATGTAGCCCAAGGCCATGATCACCAGGATCGGGACGATGTCGTTGACGATGATCTTGATCATGAGTGCGCTTTTCTCCTAGGACGGCCGCCCGTCGCCACGGGCGGCCGCTACGCGGGCGGGACTACTTGGAGGGCTTCTCCTGGACGAGCTTGCCGTCCACGACCTCCTCGTTCAGGTCCTCGCACTCGCTGGTGGCGAGGGGGCCGACGACGGGCTTGGGGTTGAGGTCGCCGATGTGGCCCGACTCGACGCCGGCATGGATGGAGAGCTGGACGTTGATGAAGGCGGGCTTGCCGGAGGCCAGGGCCT
>CBCSOI010000068.1:0-7470 GCA_965141595.1 uncultured Atopobiaceae bacterium
CGGGCATGGCCGCCCTCATGGGGGCCGTCGAGGCCGCCAAGAGGCACCCGAACGCGCAGGTGAGGGTGTGGGCCACGTCCGACCTGGCCGTCACCCACCGCCAGTGGATCGAGGCGACCGAGCGCTCCGGCGCCGTGGACCTGTCGGTCACCTACCTGAGGGACCGCGGGGCCTGGCGCGACGTGACCCGCGACGCCACCCGCAGGGCCGACGAGTGCGCCTGCCTCGTGCCGGAGGGGTTCGTGGGAGACGGCCCCGAGACCGACGGCTCCGCCCTCTGGATGAACCCGAGGGAGTGCGCGAGGGCCCTCGGCGGTGCCGCCGCCGGCTACGCCCGGGACATCCGCCGCATGGTCAGGGCCGAGAAGGCGGTGACCCTGGAGGGGTGCTCCGGGACCGGCCGCGAGGGCAGGGACCCGGTGCGCGTCACCGGGTCCTGCCAGACGGTGTCGGAACCCCCGGAGTGCCGCCGCCCCACCTGGGATGAGGCCATGGAGCGCCGCTGGGCCGCGGAGACGGCCTCTGCGAGGCCCCGGGGCCAGGACGTCCCGAGGACGTCCCGGTCGGTCCTTCGGCCCCAGGACCAGAACACCTATGGCCGCGGGGGCACCGTGTCCGCCGATGCCGATCTCAGCGTCGGCTGAGGCCGGGAGAACTTTCCCCGTTTTTTAGGAAAACAACAGGTCGTGTGTGGTTTCCTTTCAGACAAATGTTAATATGTACGAGAGTTTCATGTCAGACCGGACATGAGCGCACCCAGGAGGAGGTCCCATGGACGAACCCGTTTCCACTGTCGACGCAGCCCCCAAGGCCGAGAGGCGCGTCCAGGTCTTCTCCCTGCGCCTGGCCCACTGCATGAAGGTCACCGGCATCGGCGCCGACATCGTCGCCGACGCCACGGGGGTGACCGAGGAGACGGTCGAGGGATGGGTCTCCGCTTGCCGCATGGTGCCTGCGGCCCCCGTCGTCGAGCGCCTGTCGGTGCTCTTCGGGGTCCCTGCCGACGAGCTCCGCGGCCTCAAGGGCCGCTGCCGCGCCCTGGACGCCGTCCGGCTGTCCTACACCGTCGGTGCCGACTGGGACGTCACCCTGGGAGAGGTCCTGAAGGTGAGCTCGGGCCTCCTGAAGGCCATGGGTGCGGGCCTCCTCCCGGTGCCCGCCCAGTTGTCCCGCCGTGTGGCCACCGCCGCGGGCATCAGCGCCAAGACCGTCATGGAGCCCCAGCTCTTCGAGGGGGAGGACGCCGGCGTCATCGACGACGCGGTGTCGCGCATCCGCACCTCCTCCACCGACCTCACGGGGGGCCAGGTGATGAGGCTCATGGACGCCCTCGACGAGTGGTTCGCCCGCTCCTCGGTGGTCGTCGTCGACATCCGCCCCAAGGGCGCCGCCTAAAGAGACACGTAGGACCGGCCCCGAAGGGCCGGCGAGAGAGGGTATCCGCCATGAACATCATCAAGCGCGACGGCACGGAGCAGGCCTTCGACCGGTCCAAGATCGAGGCGGCCATCCAGGGTGCCAACGGCGACGTGGCCGAGGCCGATCGCATCAGCGACCTCCAGGTGCGCATCACCTGCGACGCGGTGTGCGCCGTGGTCCAGAACCGCTTCGAGATGGAGGGCCACACCCCCGGGGTGGAGGAGGTCCAGGACCTCATCGAGGACCAGCTGATGCTTCTCAACCGCTTCGAGCTGGCCCGAGCCTTCGAGCGCTACCGCCACCGCCGCGAGCTCGCCCGCCACGCCAACACCACCGACGAGGCCATCCTGTCGCTTTTGGCGCTCGCCAACGAGGAGGCCAAGGGGGAGAACGCCAACAAGAACCCGGTGCTCATCTCCACCCAGCGCGACTACATGGCCGGCGAGGTCTCCCGGGACATCACGAGGCGCATCCTGCTTCCCGAGGAGATTACCGAGGCCCACGACGAGGGCGTCATCCACTTCCACGACGCCGACTACTTCAGTCAAACCTCTTATAACTGCGAGCTCGTGAACCTCGAGGACATGCTGCAGAACGGCACCGTGATCTCCGAGACCAAAATCGAGAAGCCCCACTCCTTCTCGACGGCCTGCAACATCGCAACCCAGATCATCGCCCAGGTGGCCTCCAACACCTACGGCGGCCAGACCCTGTCTTTGGCCCACCTCTCGCCCTTCGTGGAGGTGTCGCGCCGCCGCATCCGCGACAAGGTCCGCTCCGAGTTCGCCGACGCCGGCATCCGAGCTACCGAGGACCAGGTGGCCTCTGTGGTCGCCGAGCGTCTGGCAGACGAGGTCACCCGTGGCGTCCAGACCATCCAGTACCAGATCCTGACCCTCCTCACCACCAACGGCCAGACCCCCTTCGTGTCGCTCAACCTCGACCTCGGGGAGGTTCCCGAGGGGCCCGAGCGCGACGACCTCGCCATGGTCATCGCCGAGGTGCTCCGCCAGCGCATCCAGGGGGTCCAGAACGAGGTGGGGGCCTGGATCACGCCGGCCTTCCCGAAGCTCCTCTACGTGCTCGACGACCACAACGTCGGCGAGGGAGCCCCCTACGGATGGCTCACGAGGCTCGCCGCCGAGTGCACCGCGAGGCGCATGGTGCCCGACTACATCAGCGCCAAGGTCATGCGTCAGGAGAAGGGCGACGTGTACCCCTGCATGGGCTGCCGCTCCTTCCTCACCCCGGACCGCTTCAGCGACACCTCCGGCGACCCCTCCGGGGCGCTCACCGCGGAGAGGCACCCCCACAAGTACTACGGGCGCTTCAACCAGGGCGTGGTCACCATAAACCTGCCCGACGTGGCCCTCTCGGCCGAAAGCGACGAGGGGCGCTTCTGGGAGATCCTCGACGAGCGCCTGGAGCTCTGCCACAGGGCCCTGCGCATCCGCCACGAGCACCTCCTCGGCACCCCGTCCGACGTCGCCCCCATCCTCTGGCAGCACGGCGCCATCGCCCGCCTGCCGAAACACGCCGTCATCGACCCCCTGCTCTACGGGGGCTACTCCACGATCAGCCTCGGCTACGCCGGCCTCCACGAGTGCTGCGTGGCCATGTTCGGCAAAAGCCACACCGACCCGGCAGTGACGCCTTTCGCCATGGCCGTCATGGAGCGCATGAACGAGAGGTGCGCGGAGTGGAAGGCCGCTGAGGACATCGACTACTCCATCTACGGCACGCCCCTGGAGTCCACCACCTACAAGTTCGCCAAGTGCCTGAAGAGGCGCTTCGGCGAGGTGCCCGGCGTCACCGACCACGGCTACATCACCAACTCCTACCACGTGAACGTCCGGGAGGAGATCGACGCCTTCAGCAAGCTCGCCTTCGAGAGCGGCTTCCAGCGCCTGTCGCCGGGAGGGGCCATCTCCTACGTGGAGGTGCCCGACATGAAAGGCAACATCGACGCCGTCATGGCCCTCATCGCCTTCATCCACGACCACATCATGTACGCCGAGCTCAACACCAAGAGCGACTACTGCCAGGAGTGCGGCTACGACGGCGAGATCAAGACCGTGGAGGACGGAGACGGGAGGCTCGTCTGGGAGTGTCCCGTCTGCGGCAACCGCGACCAGTCGACCCTGAACGTCGCGCGGCGCACCTGCGGCTACATCGGCACCCAGTTCTGGAACCAGGGGCGCACCGAGGAGATCCGCGACCGCGTCCTGCACCTCTAGGAAGGGGCCTTTGTGAGAGACGACGAGACCCGCCCCGACGGGAAGTTCGACCCCTTCTACGTGGAGCTCGAGATCGGTCCCTACGGGACCTGCTGGTCGAGCACGTTCTCCACCCGCTTCACGCCGAGGGTCTGCCGCGCCCTCTGGTGCGCCTGCGTCCTCTGGGCGGCCGTGGAGGCGGCCTCGGGAAGGACCGCCAACGCGACGGTGGTGCTCGCAGGGGCGGCCACCGTGGCTTGCGTCGGGCTCGCCATAGAGCTCCGGCAGTGCTCCGACAGGGCCGAGCTCAACCATGCGATCCTCCTGGCGCTCCTCGAGGAGCGGGACGAGGCCGCGATGCAGTGGCAGGAATAAGGGCCCGGAAGCAAGGACCCAAGACCGCGCCGAGAGATAAGAGAGAGGGGGGAGGCCGTGGGAAACGGACACCGCAGACCCTGGGACGACAGCGAGGACTCCCTTGTCAAAACGCACTACCCCGTCCACGGGAAGGGGTGGGACGGCTGGAGGGAGGTCCTCCCGGGCCGCAGCCCCGAGGCCATAACCGCCCGGGCAACCCGCATCGGAGCCTCCCGAAGGCCCCGATGGACGGCCGAGGAGGACGACGCCCTCAGGAAGCACGCCGCCTCCGGGGACGAGGACTGGGCGGAGGGCCTCGACGGGCGCAGCCCCGAAGCCTGCCGCGCCAGGGCCCAGGCCCTGGGCATCGTCCCTAAGAAGACCCGGGTGCCGTGGACCTCCGAGGAGACCCGGACCCTGCTCGTCCTGTCGGTGGACCACGACCAGTCCTGGAGGGGCTGGGAGGAGGCACTGCCCGGCAGGGACCTGAGCGCCCGCAAGAACCGCCTCATCAGGGTCGCCGCCATGGGGTGGTCCATCGAGGAGGACCGCTGCCTCATCTTCAACTACATGGCCTGGGGTCCCAAGTGGACCGGGTGGGCCAAGCGCCTCCCTGGCCGGAGCGAGACCTCCATCCGCGCCAGGGCGGCCTTCCTGGGGGTCGGCTACGTCGGTCGCGGGAAGGGGGCCGTGGCATGACGGCGACAGAGACGCGGGGAATACCCTGGACGGCCCAGGAGGACGCCGTCATCCACTGCTGCGCGAAGCTCCACGGGACCGACTGGGGCGGCTGGGCCCACGTCCTTCCCGGCAGGACGGCCGAGGAGACGTTGGCAAGGATCCCCGAGGCATGCCCTGCCGCCCCGAGGCGGCCCAAAGACGAGCCCCGCCGGGGCTACCCCAGGACGGGCGCCCCGTGGAGCGCCGAGGAGGTGGAGGCCCTGCGGGGCTCCGCCGACATGGCCGGCGCCACCCTGGGAGACGTCCTTAAAGCCGTCCCCGGCCGCTCCCCGCGAAGCATCCGCGCCAAAGCGTCCGTTCTCGGCATCCCTTTGCCCCCCGCCTGGGAGCCGTGGAGCGCCGAGGAGGACGGCCGCCTCAGGGCCCACTTCCCGACCCACGGCAACGTTTGGGTCGGATGGCGCAGGATCCTCCCGGGGAGGAGCGCCAGGGCCATCGAGGAGCGCTCCCAAGAACTCGGGGTTGCCCGGATGGCCGGCAACAGGCACTGGACGGACCAGGAGCTCGAGGTCCTGGTCATGTACTGGGAGCGGAAGGGGTCGGCCTGGGAGGGATGGGGGCACCTGCTTCCCGGCAGGACCGAGACCGCCATCCGGGCCAAGGCCAAGCAGCTCGCCCTCGGGTCCAGGGGCAAGGGGGGCCTGGCCTGGACCGGCGAGGAGATCCAGCGCCTGCGGGCGAACTACCCGCTCCACGGTCGGTCCTGGGACGGCTGGGCCAAGGTGCTCCCCGGCAGGACGCCGGCCATCATCGCGGCCAAGGCCCACTACCTGAGGATCCCGTCTCCCCATCCCTCGACCCGGGGCAGGGCGAAGAGAAGGAGGACGTCATGAGGCGCTGGTACGCTCTCTGGCACAGCGGAGGCCTGAGTCTCGACCCCACCGCGGCGGTCCTGCACGTGTTTCCCACGAAGCATCTCCGGGACCTCTGGGTGAAGGGTTCTGCCGGCGACCCGCCGGGGCCCCGGCGGAGGTCGGTGTGCCGGGCCCAGGAGGCCCAGATACTTCTCAACAACCAGACCAACACGATCTTCCACGGGGCCCTCTGATGGCGCCCCGGAAAGACGCCCGGCCGGCCCCTCCCGCCGGAGAGCCCGCGGAAACATCCGGGGGAGACCCCGTGGAGGCCTCGCGAAAGCGCCTCTTCGAGGTCGTCTTCGGGTGCCGCCCCAAGGCGCCTGTCTCCAGGGCCGCCCGGCGCGACGCCTCCGGGAAGGACCGGCGGGACCTCCCGCAGGTGTCGCCGTGAGCCGCACCAAGGCGGCCCGGGCGGGGCTCTCGCGGCGCCTCTGCTGCGCCTCCTGCGGGGCCGTGCTCGCGGTGGCAGGCGGCGCCACCTCGGCTTTGGGCTATGCCACCGGGAGGTCCCGCACGAAGGCCTGCTGCCTTGGGTGCGGGGCCGCCGTCTGCGCCTCCCACAGGGCCGGGGAGGGCCCCTCTGCCGTGGCCATGGCGAGGGTCCTCGCGAGGGGTCCCAGGAACGAGTAGGAAGAGGGGCCGGCCGACAGGGAGGGCCGGCCGGAGAGTAGGAAGGGGTCCCCATGGGTCTCTCGAAAGGGCTGCTTAAGCTGGTGGGCAAGGACGCCGAGGCCACGGGCGCGGCCCTCGCCCTGGAGGCGGCCACCTGCGGGTTCCGCAGGCCGGTCCTCATGGCCGACAACGGCGAGGTGTCGGTGGGAGGGGGCTGCCAGGAGCAGCCCTACCGCCTGAGGGTCGGTCCCGTGAGCTTCGCCGTCACCCGGTCCGCCCGGGCCCTCATCGCCGAGCAGCTGTCCCTGGAGGTCCCCGATGCCTGAGGGCGACGGCTTCTGGCGCCCCTTCGGGGCAGGCCTCGAGGACAGCGCCGGACCCTCGGGAAACGACTGGTGGCCCCGGGTGGGAGGGCGCCCCGTGGCCCTCGGCGAGACCCTGCGCCACAGGTCCTCGGGGCTTGCCATGGTGGTTCGCACCCTCTTCTTCGACGAGGGGTGGGCCGAGGTCCACGGGGAGGTCTGTGGGGAGGACGGCCGCTTCGTCACGGTCCGCGACCTGGGCGAGCTCACCCGATGAGGCACGGGATCTCAAGGCAACGCCGTGCCGCCCGCCAGGGCGCCGACAACCCTGAGGTCATGATTCTCACGGTCCTCGCCCTCGTCGTCTACAGGGCCGGAGCCGTGGGGCTGGGATGACACCCCGCCGAAACGCGTAGACCTCCCAAAAACCCGACCGCCTCCCGAGAGGAGGAGCCCGCCATGACCGACCCCGGCCGCTGCTACGTGGTCTTCGACTGGTCCTATCCCGATCCCGGGGACCCTCCCGGCCCTTGCGTGGGGGAGATGCACGTGTTCTGTGACCTTGCCGAGGCGGAGAGCTTCCAGCGTCGCGGGGGCCTCAGGTCCGACCCCCAGGACCTACCCTTTCTCAGCCACCCCAACACCTTCTGTCGCCTCGCCCTCGAGGAGGCGGAGCTCCACCGCTGACCCACCCACAACCGACCGGAAGGAGGCCCCCTGTGGAGAAGGCCCCCGAGACCCTGTTCAGACCCGTCGGCGTCTTCGCCGGCGGACGCGCCGAGGGCCCCGTCTTCGCGGAGCGCCGGGACGCCGTGGCCTGGGCCGCGGCGGCGTTCCCACAGGGAGGGCCCTGGCGCTGGACCCTCGCCGTCGTGCCCGTGGTGGCACCCGGCGGGGACACCCACGCCGCCCCCGGAAAGCTGCATCCCACACCTTTGAGCGAAGGGAGACTCCCTTGATCGTCAC
>CBCSOI010000069.1:0-7328 GCA_965141595.1 uncultured Atopobiaceae bacterium
CTGGAGGCGGTCCACCTTGGCCGACACGGCGTCGTCGTCGATGGCCGCGTTGGCCACGTCGAGCTCGGCCAGGTAGGCGGCGCCACGCCGCAGCAGGGGGCGCACCTCCTCGGGGGCGTCGTCCACGGAGAAGGGCGCGCGCCCGTCCTCGGACGCCGGTGCGGGCTCCACGCGCTCCACCTTGGCCTCCACCCGCTGCGCCCGGGTGGCGCGGCGGGCCTCCGCAGCCGCGCGCTCCTGCTCCTCCACGGCGGCGAAGGCGGCCTCTGTGACCACGAGGGTACGGCCCGAGGACGACAGGCGCCCCTCGCGGAGGAGGCCCTTGACGATGAGGCGGCGGGCGTCGGCCCGGACGGCGTCGGCTTTGCGGCCGACCTGGTGGGAGAGCTCGGCGACGGTGCAGGCCTCGCGGCTGCCGATGACGCGGCGGTAGGCGTCGAACCGCCGGGCGAGCGCGAGGCGGTCGAGGCCCGCGCGCAGGAGGCACGCGGACAGGAAGAGGAACACGGCGATGGTCGCCAGGAGCCCGACGTCCACCCACGGGAGGGCGAGGGCGCCGATGACTCCTAGGACGAACGTGAGGGTGAGCATGGCGCCGAAGAGCGCGGCGATGCCGCCCGTGACGCGGAGGCCGGCCGCGGAGCCGTAGCGGGCCGCCACGCGCTCCCTTGCAAGGCGCTCCTCCTCCTTGCGCCTGGCCTCGGTCATGGAAGCGGCCACGGCATCCTGGGCCTTGCGCACGCCCTCCCCCGCAGCCGTGGCGGTGCGCTCCACCATGGTACGGAGCTCGGCGAACTCGCGGCTGTCGATGGCGTCCTGGACCATCGACCCCAGCGACTGGAAAACGTCCTTGTCCCCGTTGTCTGCCATGGGTGCCTTTCCGCCGGGCGCACAGGGCGTGCCCGATTTCCTAGAATGGAAGGTGCTTTTCAGCAGCCATTGTAGTCTACCCGCCCCATCCGACCATGCCCGGGGCACGGGGAGGGGCGGTTTCCATGGTTATACTCGGCGCCCTTGTCAACGGTGCGCTCACGGTGGCCGGCGGCGTGGCGGGGCTCGCCCTGCGGCGCCACGTGTCGCAGGGACTGGGCGATTTCCTCATGGAGGGCCTGGGACTCTGCGTCATCCTCGTGGCGGCAGGCGGCATGACCGGTTCGGTGCCGGTGCTCACGGTGGTGGCCTCCGTGGTGCTCGGCAGCCTCCTGGGCCGCGCGTTGGACATCGAGGGCGCCCTCAAGCGCCTGGGGGACCGGGTGCAGGACTCCTTGGCCCGCCGGTTCCGGGGCTCGGCGGCCATGGGGCGCTTCTCGGAGGGGTTCGTCTCGGCCACGCTGTTCATCTGTGTTGGCTCCATGGCGGTGGTGGGGTCGCTCCAGAGCGGGCTCTCCGGCGACCACTCGACGCTGTTCGCCAAGGGCGCCATCGACATGGTGGTGGTGGCCGTCATGGCCGCGTCCATGGGGGTGGGCGTGCCCTTCTCGGGGCTCTGCGTCTTCTCCTACGAGGCGCTGCTCAGCGTGGGCGCGAGCCTGCTCTCCCCCGTGCTCACCGACGCCGTCATCGCGGCCATGACCTCCACCGGCTCGCTGCTGCTCCTGGCCGTGGGCCTCAACATGCTCGGGGTCACGCACGTCAAGGTGGCCAACATGCTGCCGGCGGCGTTCGTCCCGGTGCTGTTCGCCCCCTGGCTGGGGTAGCGCCCCCGGCAGTGACGACGCCCCGTCCCCGGCACCCGTGCGAACCGGGGACGGGGCGTTCCCTTAGAAGTGGCGCGTGGTCTCCCCGCGCTCGCCCGCCGAGAGGATCTCCTCGGCCTCGCGGGCCGCGAGGGCGGCCTCGTCGGGGGCCACGGCCTCCTCGTCGGGTGACTTCTCGATGGTGGGGAGCCCCTGGTCGCAGGGGTCGAACTCGGTGCCTCTATAGGGACGGTCCTCGGATGCCACGGTCCTCTCCTTCCCGCCCGCTCGGGGCGCCTGGGGTTTCCGTGGGCCTATGCCCGGTCGCGGGCCGGCCTTTTCGCCGCCGGGCGCGAAGCCGCGGAATCTGCGGGAGCCCCATGCCGGCCGAGCACGTCCACGGGCGGCACGGAGTCGCTGGGCCTGAGCCCCTCGTCGCCACCGCGCTCCCAGAGGCGCCCCTCGAGCGCGCGGAAGGGCGCCGTCACCACGGGCACGCACCCGCGGTCGAAGGGCCCGGTGCCGGCGCTCACGAGCGCGAGGACGTAGGGGGCCAAGGCGAAGGAGGCCGCCTGCCAGCCCACACCGGCGTGGAAGCACTCCGCCACCGCGGCCACGCACCAGGCGTAGCAGACCCACACGACGACGGCCGGGACCACCCAGAACTGCTGGAGGAAGCCCGTGGGCATGGCCCAGAAGACGCCCACGGCGGCGAGCCCGGCGAGGGCGACGCCGTAGAGGAGCACGCAGCGCGCCGCGCGGAACAGCAGGTAGGGGCCATAGAGCGGCACGAGGAAGAGCCATGGGCTCTCCCCCATGCGGCCGAGCGTGCGGCAGCCGCCCACAAAGAAAAGCACGGCACCCACCGCGACGACCGCAGCCGCCAGGCCCACGAGGGCCGAGAAAACGATGACACCCATAGAACCTCCCGCCGGTGCGCCCCGGGCCGCGTCGCCCAAGGCCGTCCCCCTCTCGGGCTCATTCCCCGATTATGGCGGGACCTGCGCGTCATGGGCAACAGAGTGCGGGGCTCGCGGGAACGGCGTCCAAGGTACGTGGCCGTCCTGTGGTCAAACGGCGGGGGCATTGTGGAACCGTCCCGGCCGGGTCCCATCGGGCCCCGCGATGCCACACCATGGGGCAAAGCAGAGACGAGAGGGGGCACCATGGGAAAAGGGAGACGGGCCCTGACGGTCGTGGGCACGGTCGCCGTCGCCGGCGCGCTCTGCGGCCTCGCACTCTTCTCCAGGTCCAGCTACCCCACGATCACGGTGCAGCTGCCCGCCAACCGCGCGGCAGGCTACACCTGGGTCTGCTCGGTGAAGCCCGAGGGATCCTTCGTCACGGTGGACACGCGCTACGCACCCGAGAACGACGACGACCCGGACGGCGGCGGCGTGGAGACCTTCGTCCTCCAGAGCAGGAGCCAGGGGACGTCGCAGGTGTCGTTCGCCTGCGTCGACGGCGACGACGGGAGCATCGACTCCACGGCCACCTACGAGTTCACCACCGACGGCTCGACCATCCGGAACAGCGGCACCACGGCCGACATCTCGGACGCCCTCATGGCCCCCTTCGCCGCGGGGGAGGCCCCGAAGGACGCCGCGTAGGGTCGTCGCCCGAGCGAACGCAGGAGGCCCCCGCACCCCGTCGCCCGGGATGCGGGGGCCTCCCCTCGCCCAGGGGCGCCGCGCCGGGAATCAGGCGAACGACGCCACGAGGGCCTGGAGAATGTCCACGGTGGTCTCGAGGGCGGGCACCGGCACGAACTCGCGCACGGAGTGGGCCAGTCGGCCGCCGGTGGCGAGGTTGGGGCACGGCAGGCCGCGGAACGTGAGCTGGGCGCCGTCGGTGCCGCCGCGGGCGGGCACGCAGACCGGCGTCACGCCGCAGGCCTCCATGGCCGCCTTGGCGCGGTCCACGAGGAACTCGGCCCCGTCCAGGCGCTCGGCCATGTTGCGGTACTCCCGCTTGACCGTGAGGCGCACGCGGCCCTCCCCGTGCACCCTCCCGACATACGCGGCGGCCGCGCCCATGAGGTCGAGGCGGTCCTCGAAGGAGGCGGCGTCGAAGTCGCGCACCAGGTAGGAGGCGCGGCACTCGTCCACGGTGCCCGAGACCCCGTGGCAGTGGAAGTACCCCTCGTAGCCGGCGGTGTGCTCGGGGCGCCCTGCGGGCGGCAGCATCGCGTCGAACTCCTCGAACAGGCGGATGGCGTTGACCATGCGGTCCTTGGCGTCGCCGGGGTGCACGCCCTCGCCGGTGAAGACGGCCTCCACCGAGGCGGCCGAGAAGCACTCGTAGTTGAGCTCGCCCAGGGCCTCGCCGTCCACGGTGTAGGCGTAGGCCGCGCCGAAGGCGTCGAGGTCGAGCAGGGCCGCGCCGTGGCCGATCTCCTCGTCGGGGACGAAGGCCACCGAGAGAGGCGGGTGCGGGAGCGTGGGGTCGGCGAGGAGCCGGGCCACGAGGGCCATGACCTCGGCCACGCCGGCCTTGTCGTCGGCCGAGAGGAGTGTGGTGCCGTCGCTCGTGACCACGGCCTGGCCCGCCAGGGACGGCAGGTCGGGCACGGCGGCGGGGGTCACGGACACGGTGTCGGATATGACGAGGTCGCCGCCCCCGTAGGGCACCCCCTGCGGGCGGACGCCGCGGTTGGGGGCGTCATGGGCTGTGTCGATGTGCGCGATGAGGCCGAGGGCCGGCCGGTCGGCGGCACCCGGGGACGCGGGAACCTTGGCCGTCACGTAGGCGTGGTCGTCCACGGTCACGTCGTCGGCGCCCAGCGCGCGGAGCTCGTCGGCGAGCAGGGCCGCCATGGCGTGCTCCGAGGGGTCGCTCGGCACCCGCTCCTCGTGGTCGGGGTCGCTGGGCGAGTCGACCTGCACATAGCGCAGGAAGCGGCGCAGAACGTCGCTCGTGTCGGGGCTCGCCATGACCGTCTCGGCATCCAGGGCGTTCATCGTGCGTCTTCCCTTCTCCATGGGAGGGGGCCCGACGGCCGGCCGCCGGGCCCCCTCGGATTCGTTCCCGGACCCCGTCCTAGTCGAGGCCCATCTCCTTCTTCATGGCCGCGAGCTCGTCGTCCACCGCGGCGGACGCGCCGGCGGCGGCGTACTTGGCCTCAAGGGAGGCGGCGGAGTCCTCGGGCGCGGCGTTGAGCTCCTCCATGGCGTTGGAGCGGTCGAGCATCTCGTCGGCCTTGGCCTCCATGCGCTCGAAGGCGGCCACGGCGCTCTCGGCGCGGTCGGCTCCGCCGGTCATGCGGCCCACCTTGTCCTGGGTCTTGGCGACGGCGGCCTTGGCCTTGATGACGTCGCGGCGGCCCTTGAGGGTGTTGATGTCGCTCACGAGCTTGTCGTGCATCTGGCGCATCTTCTGCGCGTTCTCGTGGGCGGCGTCGTAGGCGGCGATGAGGCCGGCGTTCTTTGCCACGAGCTCCTGCTTCTTGGCCAGGAACGTGCGGGCGTCGCCCTCCTCGCCGGCCGCGAGGGCGCGGCGGGCGAGGCCGTCGTACTTGTCGATGTCGGCCTGGTTGGCGTCGACGAGCCGCTTGCAGCGGGTCTCCTCGGCCATGACGCCGGCGGTGGCCTCCTTGACCTCGGCGAGGCTCTCGGTGAGGTCGCGGAGGTACTGGTCGACCATCTTGGCGGGGTCCTCCGCCTTGTCGAGCAGGTCGTTCACGTTGGCCTTGATGATGGAGGTGAAACGGTCGAGGATGCCCATGGCGCCCCCTTTCCCGACCCGCCTAGCGGGTCGTCTCGTCGTCGGAACCCGACGCCTTGTCCGCGTACTTCTTCTCGAGGTCGGCGAGGTCCTGGTCGCCGAAGGTCTCCAACGGGGTCTTGAGGACCTCGTCGAGGTGACGGTCGCGTTCCTCCTGCCGCGCCTTGCGGCGACGCCAGAGCATGTACCCGCCCGCGCCGACGATGCACACGCCGAGGCCGCCGGCGAGCCAGAGGCCGGCGCGGCGCCCCTCGGCGGGGTCGGCCATGATCTGGGAGGCCGTGCGCTCGAAGGCCTGGGAGAAGATCTGCTCCTCGGAGAGGGAGCGGTCGGCGTAGGCGCGGTCGAGCTCCTTGGCCAGGATGCGGCAGGCCTCGTCGTCCATGACGGAGCGGGCGGCCGAGCCCACGGAGTAGCCGCAGTTGTAGCCGCCGGATCCGTTGTCGCAGAACACGAGGACGAAGTGGCCCTCGTCGGAGAAGCTGTCGTCGTAGACCTGCTCGGCCATCTCGGTCAGCCGGCTTGTGGACGTGGTGGTGCCGTTGGGCAGGATCACGAGGTAGGGGCGCACGCCGGTGAGGCGCCAGAACTCCTCCATGCCGTCCTCGAGCTGCGACGTGTTGTGGATCCAGTCGCCGTCCTCGTCGGTGTAGAGGGGCGTGACCTCGGCCGTGCCCTGGGGCAGCGCCGCGCGCTCGTGGGTGGACGACGCCTGGGAGTACGCGCCCGCCGGGCCCGAGCACGACGACGGCGCGCAGCCGAACGACGTGGCGAGCGCGAGCACGAGGAGCACCGCGCAGACGACGATGAAGGCGGTCCCGCACCCGCAGCCGCCCGACGTCGCCGGCGCCTGGCCGGAAGGGGGCGTGGGGCCTCCGGTGGAGGGACCTTGGCCCTGCGGGGCCTTGGGGGCCGGGGCCTGCTGCGACGACGCGCGACGACCGGACCCGCCCAGGGAGCTGCCGATCATGCCGCCGAGCATGCCTCCCCAGAAGCTGCCGGACGACCCGCCGCGGTAGCGCCGCGGGCCCATGGGGCCCATCGGCCCGAAGGAGCCCATGGGGCCGAAGCCCATGGGCGGGCGGCCGCCGCCCGAGGAGCTGCGCCCGCCGGAGCGGGACCCCCCGGAGAACCCGCCGGAGGCCCGGCCGCCGCCGGAGAAGCCGCCTCCCCCGCCACCAGACGCGCCGCCGGACCTACCCATAGGGACCTCCCCCTCGATCGGTTGCTAGGAGGAAGTGTACCCGAGCAGGACGCGGGGAGACCGGGGCCACGTGCGGCCCGCAGGGGGAGACTGGCATCAATCGTCGAAAAGGCGGGGCGACAGGTGACGCCGCCCCGTGTCAGGCCGCGCCGGCGGCGGAGAGCACCCGGCCGAGCACCGCGTCCCAGGAGAGGGCCGTGGCGTCGAGCGACGGCGCCGGGTCTGCGAGGGACGCCGCGACCTGCGCGGCCAGACGCCCCTCGAAGGCGGGGAGCTCGTCGGGGCAGGGCTTGTCGACGTCGGTGACCGTGGGGGGCTCCACCCAGCGCACCGGGGCGTCGGGCAGGCCGGCCGCGAGCCAGGGGCGCACTCCCGGCAGGTCCGTGAGCACCGCCTTGCAGCCGCAGGCCAGGGCCTCCACGGCCACGAGGGGCAGGCCCTCGAAGAACGACGGCAGCACGAAGGTGTCGGCCGTGCGGTACTCCGCGGCAAGGCTCCCCGGGTCCAGGCGGCCGAGGAACTCCACGGGGGTGGCGAGCCCCTCCGCCGCCGCGCGAATGGCGTCGCACTCCGCCTGGGCGCTCCCCCACCCGCCGGCCAGGCGCAGCCGCGACGGCGCGCGGCCCTCGCGCTCCAGGCGCGAGACGGCGGCCAGCAGGGACGGCACGCCCTTGGCGCGGCAGACCTTGCCCACGAAGAGGAGGGAGCCGGGGTCGCGGGGCACG
>CBCSOI010000070.1:0-7281 GCA_965141595.1 uncultured Atopobiaceae bacterium
CGGAGCCGTCCTCGGTGACCGTGAAGGTGACCTCGGAAGCCATGTCGTGGTCGCGGGGCGTCATGGTCTCGGTGAGGGTGTACTCACCGGGGACGAGGGCCTCGATGCGGTGGGGCTCTTCGCCGGAGACCCACTCGTCCACGACGTTGCCCTCGGCATCGGTGACGGTGAGCTTGGCGCCGGGGATCTCGGGGCCGCCGGTGACCTCCACCTTGGAGACATCCACCTTCGTGGGCTCGTCGGCCACGGTGACGAGATGGTCACCGTCGCCCTCGACGCGGCCGTCCTCGGCGGCCGTCACGGGGCTGACCGTGC
Organism: uncultured Atopobiaceae bacterium; assembly: GCA_965141595.1. Lineage (GTDB taxonomy): Bacteria > Actinomycetota > Coriobacteriia > Coriobacteriales > Atopobiaceae > Granulimonas. The sequence continues at coordinate 316 of CBCSOI010000070.1, forward strand.
GGTCGACGACGTAGCCCGCGGGGGCGGCCACCTCGGCGTACTCGTAGGTGGTGGCGCGGTCGTTGGTGCCGAGGCGGTCGAAGGAGGCACGGCCGTCGGCGCCGGTGGTGGCGAAGCGGACGGAATCGCCGTCTGCGAGCAGGCGGTCGACGCGGAGTGCCCTGCCGTCGGAGACGCCGAGGAAGAGGGTGCAGCCGCCGTCACGGACGTCGGCGAAGCCCCCGGGGGTGCCCGCCACGGGCACGGCCTCGCCGTCCACCGTGAGGGTCCAGCCCCCGAAGGCCTCAGGGGCCTCCCAGGTGGCCTCGGCACCCTCCATGCGGGTGAGGGCGACGGAGTCGTCGTGGTCGCCCTCCGCGTAGCCCACCTCCCAGGCACCGTCGACATCGGCGACGTTCAGGGTGTAGAGAGTACCGTCGGAGACCTCGATCTCGGTGGTGCCTGCGGCCTCGGCGTCCTTGCCGTTGCAGGTAAGGGCCACCTTGTAGGTGCCCGGGGCAACCGAGACGCCGGTGGCGGTCACGTCGTAGGTCTGGGAACCGTCCTCGGAGACGAGGGCCACGGAGACGCCGTCGGCGACGTCGCCGGCCTTGACGAGGGCTGCTGCCTGGGAGGGCTCGAGACGGATGTCGTGGTCCTCACCGTCGGCGGCCACGACGCGGACCGGGGAGGCGCCTTCGGCGGCCTCGTCGGCGGCATCCTTGGGCCAGAGGCCGAAGGTGGCACCCGCGAGGTCCTTGTTCGAGGTCGCGGAGACCTTGGACAGGACCAGGTGGTTCGGGGCGTTTGCCGCGGAGGTCTCGGCGGTCACCACGGCGGTGGCGTCGTCGGCGTAGGTGAGGGTGACCTCGTGGGGGGTGGCGTCCAGGACGTAGCCGTCGGGGGCCTCGGTCTCCACGAAGGCGTAGGTGGCCGACCCTGCACCGAGGGGCAGAAGGCCCGTCTGGGCACGGCCCTCGGAGTCGGTGGTGACGATGGTCATGAGCTGGCCGTCGGCTGCCTGGACGCGGCCGTCGGGGCTCACGACGTCGCCCACGGCGACCACGTTGAAGGTGGCGCCGGCCAAGGCCTCGCCGGTCTCGACGTCGGTCTTGACGATGGAGGCGCGCCCCTTGACCTGCTCGTCGGCGAACCGGACGACGGTCACGGGGGCCGTCTCATGGGTGCCGGCGATCTGGAAGGTGACGTCCTTCTCGGCCTTGAGGTAGGGGGCCTGGGCCTTGACCTCGCGGATGGTGTAGGTGCCGGGCTGCAGGCCCTCCGGCAGGGTCACCATGCCGGAGTCGTCGGTGGTAAAGGTGTCGAGGATGGTGTGGTTGGGGTACCACAGCTCGTTCTCGACCTTCTTGCCGGCGGCGTCGAAGAGCTGGAACTCGAAACCGGCCAAAGGCACGTTCTGGCCGCTCGCGGCGTCGGTCTTGACGACCTGGACGTGGGACTCCACGCGGTCGTTGTCCACGATGTAGGACAGGGTGGCCCCGTCGACCATCTGGTCCGGGGTGATCTGCCAGGGCTCCGCCGGGGAGAAGCCGGAGGGCACCGTGGAGGCCACCTCGCGGACGGTGTAGCCGGCGGCGTCGTAGGGGATGCAGCCGTTGACGCCGTCGACGCGCTCGCCGGCACCGTACCAGCCGGACGTAAGGGCGGCCGTGCCGTCGTCGCCAGTGGTCATGGTCGCCACCACCTGGCCGGTGGTGTTGGAGACGACCTCGAACTTGATGCCGACGCCGGGGTTCTGGAGGCCGGAGCCCTCGTTGCCGGTGTCGAGGTACTTCGTGAGCTTGAGGTTGAAGGCGATAGGAAGGTCGGAAACCTCGGACTCAATCTCCACCGTACCGGCATTGGTAATCTGACCGGCGTTCACATGCACCTTCAGGGTTTCAGACGAAAGCTTGTATCCCTCAGGAGCCTTGGTCTCCTTGATGGTGATGTCACCAAGAGGAACACGAGAGAAGCGTGCGGTGCCGTCGGCATTCGTTGTCGAAGTCACGGTCTGGGTGGTCCCGTTGTAGGGGTAGGTGATGGAGAACTCTGCCCCCTGTACCTTTGTTCCAGGCTGGACGGCACCGGTCGCATCTTTCTTAATCGCAGAAAGGATGACGTAACCCGGGTCGTCAGTCAGCCGCTCATCGCAGCTGCTGTTGCCGGTGCGGAAGGTATGGGTCTCCGTGTCCAGCATGTAGCCCTTGGGGGCCTTGGTCTCGCGGTAGGTGTAGACCTCGTTGGGGGCCAGCTTCAGGTCCGCGTGGCCGTTGGCGTCGAGAACCACCCTGGTCTTCTCCCCCGTGGTGGTGCGGGTGAGCTCGTACTCGGCACCGCCCAGGGCGTACTCGCTGTTGCCCACGGTCATGCGGGCGTCGGCGGAGAGCTTGGTGAAGGTGACGCTCACGCGCGGGTTGTAGCGGTAGCCCACGAGGGTCTGGTTGCCGTTCGGGTCCGCGGGGTCGTAGGCGAAGTAGACCGAGAACTCGTCCTCGGAGGGCATCCAGGTGGTGTCGTTGGAGTACCTGATGAGCTTAGCGCGGGTGGAGTCCTCGTAGGGACCGCCGCTCCAGTGCTCGGAGGTGGCCCAGCCGCCCTTCTCGCCGTCGTAGGTGGCCGGATGGTCGAAGCCGATGACGTAGCGCTTGATGGCGGCGGTCTGCTCCTCGGTCATGCCATAGCAGGCGACGTCGCCGTTACCGTTCCTCATGTCGCTCATGAGGATGTGCATGAGTAGCCAGTCTCGGTCCCAGGTGGAGATGTTGCCGAGGTTCACGACGCTGGTCGACGGGAACAGTCCGCCCACGGAGGACCAGTCGGCGTTCTCGTAGCGCGGGCCGCCCGGACCCCACCACATGACGGCGCGGACGAGGTTGCGGTTAACCGACGTGTTGTTCACCTGGTCGCGGAAGAACCAGCCCCAGTCGGAGGTGGTGGTGTGAGCCTTATAGCCCTCCCCCACGTGCACGAGGCTCGGCAGCTGGGCGTCGGCGCACTGGAGGTAGACACCGCTGCGGTCCTGGAAGACACCGGTGGCGCCGAAGGGGCCGTAGTGGAGGGCCCGGGGCGCCCAGATCTCCTCCTGGCCCGTGGCCGCAAAGGCCTGGGTGGCGGGGGCCATGAGACCGGCAGCCTGGGAGGCCACGAGCAGGACCGTCATCAGGGCCGCCTTAAGGCGGCGGCCGAGGCCGCCCCCGGGCGCCCGCTTCTTGTGATTGGTGATACCGAGGCCCATGGGGCCTCCTTTCTCTCCATGTTCTCTACTGCTCGATTGACGATCTACGGGACCGGCGCGGATGGCGGGCATGGGAGGCTCCCCTCACGACCCGGTGGAGGTCCCCATAAAGGACGTCCACCACCCCGGGGTGGGGGTTTTGCACTGTCGTGAACCATGTTGGTTATTGAGAGAGACGGATTCCGGATCGCCGAGAAGAGGCAAACGGTCTACCTCGGAGAACCGAATCGGAGGAGCGAAAATCGGGTGACGGGTGGGCCCTTTCGGCACGCTGTGGGCGGTCGACCCAAGTTTCGTATGGGTGGGGAGGGGCCGGATTCGGCGCGAAATCCCGATTCCTGTGTCTAGCTGGGGGGGGATGCCGGAGGCGACGCCAAAGTCGGTGACGAACGGAACGAGCTCGGCCGAACGCCCTTTGCGGGGCGTGCGACCCCTCTGCTACGATCGCCCGTGCGCGACGGGTGCGTTCGTCGTGGGCGCCGCCCCTTCCCCAGGGAGGGAGCTGGTACCCATGAATGATTTCTTCGAGTGGCTGTTCTTGTTCTTGAAGATCGGCACCCAAGCCGTCATCCTCGCGCGGGAGGTGATCGTCCTCGTTCGCCTGCTGCGCGGTGGCGACACCCGCAACAAAAAAGAGAACCGGTAGCCTAGGCTACCGGTTCTCACCCAAGTAAACACGGGTGGCGCCCACTGACCAAGGCGGACGTTCCCGTCGCGCACCCCAATCGTACAACAGATGCCGACGGCCGTGGCCGGAGACGGCCGGTGTTCCACGGAGCCTCGATTCCGGGCGCGGGACGCCCCTACGATACGGGAAGGGGGTGCCCCTTCCGGCCAGAGGGTATGCAGGCGATATTCAACGCGAACGGCATATTCTCCTTATTTTCCCGGTTCTAGCAGCAGTTTCCCTTAGTTCGTGCTATACTGTTTTCAACAGTAGGCCACGACCGAAGGGAAGTTGCCCATGGCCGACCACCAGCCCCTGCAAGAGCTCCGAGAGGCCTCCAGACGGGTCCTCGTCTCCATAAAGGCCGTCCCGGGTCGCCTGAGGGAGGCCCTGACGGCGTCGCCGAACAGGGTCCGCAACCGCGCCGTGGCCGCCGGCTGCTGCGCCGCCGCGGCCCTGCTGGTCGGCGTGGGGGCCTGGGCCGCGGCGAGCGCCCCCGGCGCCCTGCCGGTGCCGGCGGAGCCGCCCACCGCGGCGGCGTTGCCCTCCGAGGACGGCGGGTCCCAGGGGACGGAGCCCGTCGCCGTGGCCCTGAAGGTGACCGCCGAGGGCTACACCGACCAGTCGAGCCCGCTGGTGGCGGTGGTCACCGGCACCGAGGCCGCACCCGCGGGTGCCGGGAGCGAGGGTGCAGACGCCGCCGAGACCCAGGAGCAGGGCGCAAAGGTGGACTTCGCCCACGCCGTGACCCCCGCCGAGGTCCAGGCCGGCTCCGCAGCTGTGGAGCTGAAGCCCGGCACCTACACCGTCTCCTTCGTCTCCCCCGTCAACGGGGACGGCTCCATCTACAAGGTGCCCGCCCCGGTGGAGGTCACGGTGCCCGCCCCGGAGGAGGAGGCCGAAGGCGAGTCCAAGGCCGAGCCCGAGACGCCCAGGGTCGAGGTCAAGCTGGACCCGGTGCCCGCCGACCAGGTCACCAAGGAGCAGCTGGACGAGATCAAGTCCGACCTGGCAGACGCCGTGGCCAAGGGCGACTCCACCCTCTCCGGCGACAAGGGGAGCTCCGCCACGGACACCGCCGACAAGAACGCCGGCCAAGCCCCCGTCTCCAAGGGCGAGGAGCCCAAGCCCGCGGAGGAGCCCAAGGCCGAGGAGCAGAAGCCCGCGGAGGGCGGCGGCTCCGACAGCTCCTCGTCCCAGCCCTCGGGCGGCGGCTCCACCGGCGGCGGCTCCAGCAGCCAGTCGTCCGGTGGCGGCGGGCAGTCCTCCGGCGGCGGGGCCCCCCAGCAGCCGGCCAAGAAGTGGGTCCCCGAGCAGGGGCACAACGAGCCGGTCTACGAGAACGTGTGGGTGCCGAACGTGAGCTATGTGCGACATGAAAGGTGGGAGTGCTCGGCTTGCGGACAGTCCTTCTCCTCTGGTTCCGCAATTGATGATCATGTTTGGGGAACCTATGGGGATGCGGATCATCCCAATGGCGCCTCAGCAATTGATAATTCTTACACCGAAACCGTGGACAACGGCCACTACGAGAAGAAGCAGACCGGCCAGAAGTGGGTCGTGGACGTGCCCGGCCACTGGGAGTAAGTCCCCGGGCCACGAGGGAGGCCCCCGTCTCCAGCCTCAGATCGTCTCCCGGAGGGGCCCCGCATGGGGCCCCTTTCTTTCCCACAACCATTAAGATACCTTTAAGGGACACCCCCCTGCGCCACGACCGAAGGGAAGTTGCCCATGGCCGACCACCGTCCCCTGTCAGAGCTCCGAGAGGCCCCCAAGCGGGTCCTCGTGTCCTTGAAATCCCTGCCCACCCGCATCAGGGTGGCCCTCACCGAGTCGCCGGCCAGGGCCCGGAACCGCGCCGTGGCCGCCGGCTGTGCCGCCGCGGCGGCCCTGCTGATCGGGGGCGGCGCCTGGGCCGCGGCGAGCGCCCCGGCACCCATGCCGGTCCCGGCGGACCCGCCCACCGCGGCGGCGTTGCCCTCCGAGGACGGCGGGTCCCAGGGGACGGAGCCCGTCGCCGTGGCCCTGAAGGTGACCGCCGAGGGCTACACCGACCAGTCGAGCCCGCTGGTGGCGGTGGTCACCGGCACCGAGGCCGCACCCGCGGGTGCCGGGAGCGAGGGTGCAGACGCCGCCGAGACCCAGGAGCAGGGCGCAAAGGTGGACTTCGCCCACGCCGTGACCCCCGCCGAGGTCCAGGCCGGCTCCGCAGCTGTGGAGCTGAAGCCCGGCACCTACACCGTCTCCTTCGTCTCCCCCGTCAACGGGGACGGCTCCATCTACAAGGTGCCCGCCCCGGTGGAGGTCACGGTGCCCGCCCCGGAGGAGGAGGCCGAAGGCGAGTCCAAGGCCGAGCCCGAGACGCCCAGGGTCGAGGTCAAGCTGGACCCGGTGCCCGCCGACCAGGTCACCAAGGAGCAGCTGGACGAGATCAAGTCCGACCTGGCAGACGCCGTGGCCAAGGGCGACTCCACCCTCTCCGGCGACAAGGGGAGCTCCGCCACGGACACCGCCGACAAGAACGCCGGCCAAGCCCCCGTCTCCAAGGGCGAGGAGCCCAAGCCCGCGGAGGAGCCCAAGGCCGAGGAGCAGAAGCCCGCGGAGGGCGGCGGCTCCGGCGCTCAGCCCGGCGGCGCCTCCCAGCCCTCCGGGAACAGCCAGGGCTCGTCCGGCAGCCAGTCCTCCGGCGGCGGCGGCTCCAGCAGCCAGTCGTCCGGAGGCGGTAGTCAGAGCTCCGGCGGCGGGGCCCCCCAGCAGCCCGCGAGGAAGTGGGTCCCCGAACAGGGGCACAACGAGCCCGTGTACGAGAATGTCTGGGTGCCGAACGTGCAGTACATCCGCCACCCGAAGTTTGTGTGCAACGGGTGCGGGGCGGCTTTCGGGTCCGTGGACGCCTGGGGGGACCACGACTTCGCCTACTGCGAGAAGGGCGACTTCTCCCACGGCACCTACCTCGATGACTCCTACACCGAGACCGTCGACAACGGCCACTACGAGAAGAAGCAGACCGGCCAGAAGTGGGTTGTGGACGTCCCCGGCCACTGGGAGTAGGCACTTAAGGACACCGAGTCTCCCGAAGGGG
>CBCSOI010000071.1:0-7198 GCA_965141595.1 uncultured Atopobiaceae bacterium
CGTGATGGACGCCATCCGCTCCACCTTCTCCGGCGGCCGCGCCGACGACGACCTGTGCCGCGAGACCATCCGCCGCACCTGGGAGGCCGACGGCGTGCTGCTGGACCCCCACACCGCCGTGGCCAAGAGCGTCCTCGACGCCGAGCAGCCCCAGGGCCGCCAGCGCGTGGTGCTCGCCACCGCGAGCCCCTACAAGTTCCCGGCCGAGGTGCTCTCCGCCCTGGGCGAGGACGTCGGGGGGCTCGACGGCTTCGCCGCCATGGACCGCCTGGCCGCACTCACCGGCACCGAGCCGCCGGCGCCCCTCTCGGCCCTCCGGGACCGCGCGGTCCGCTTCACCGAGGTCGTGGACCGCGACGCCATGGGCGCCGCCGTGGTGCGCGCCGCCGGGGACGTCTTCCACGCGGGGGCGTGACGGTGGCGCGCGACCGGGCCTCCGTCTGGGTTCCCGCCACGTCGGCCAACCTGGGCGTGGGCTTCGACTGCCTGGGGCTGGCCCTCACGCTGGGCAACCGCTTCACGTTCGAGCGGGCCGACGAGTGCTCCTTCACCGGGTGCGATCCGCGGTTCGCCAACCCGGGCAACCTGGCCTACACGAGCTACCTCGAGGCCTCCCGGGCCCTCGGCGTGGAGCCGTCGCCCGTCGCCCTCTCCTGCGAGACGGGCATCCCGCTCTCGGGTGGCCTGGGCTCCAGCTCCACGTGCATCGTGGCCGGCATCGCAGCCGCCCACGCCCTCGCCGGCGTGGAGGTGGACCGGGGGCGCCTCGTGGAGCTGGCGAGCGAGCGCGAGGGCCACCCGGACAACGTGGCACCCGCCGTGCTCGGCGGTCTCACGAGCTCCTTCATGACGGGGGACGGCGAGGTCGTGTGCATGGAGGCGCCCGTGAGCGACGCCTGGCGGTTCGTGGCCGTGTGCCCGCCCTACGAGGTACGCACCGAGGACGCCCGCCGCGTCATGCCCTCCTCGGTCCCGCTCTCCACGGCCGTGTGGCAGATGGGCCGCGTGGCCGCCACGTGCCACGCCCTCGAGACCGGCGACGGCGAGCTGCTCGCCAAGGCCTGCGACGACCGGCTCCACGAGCCCTACCGCCGCCCCCTCATCGCCCACTACGACCGCTGCCGCGCCGCCTGCCTGGGGGCCGGCGCCTCGGCGTTCTGGATCAGCGGCTCGGGTTCCACCATGATGGCCGCGTGCCTGGGGGACGCACGGGCGGCCGCCGTGGAGGCCGCGGCCCGGGCGCTCGACCCGGCGCTCAGGACCTTCGCGCTCTCCTGCTGCGCAGACGGGACGTCCATCCGCTGAGGGCGAGCCCCGAGACGGCGCCGGCCATGTCGATGAGAACGTCGCGCGCCATGCCGGAGCGCCCGGGGACGAAGAGCTGTATGCACTCGTCGGCGCTCGGCACGAGCACCACCGTGAGGGCGCGGGCGGCAAAGGCCGCCCGACGTCCGCGGGGCCCCCGCCCCACCGGGAACGCCTGGCGGCAGACCAGGCCCATGACGAGGTACTCGGTGAAGTGCGCGAGCTTGCGCACGACGAACTGCATGAGGTCGGCGTCGGTGACGCCGACCGCCTCGAAGAGCGGCCGTACGAGCCTCACCACGAAGGAGCTGTCGCCGAGCGACGCGTCGCCCGCCTTGAGCGAGCGGCTCCACATGAAGAGGCACCAGCACACGAGGACGGCGCGCCAGACCCAGGTCCGGCGCGCCGTCTTGCCTTCCTTTTGAGAGACGGGCACCTACACCACCTTGAGGTCGGCCGACGTGCCCCCGGGGATGACCTTGAGGGCGTGCTTGACGGCGCGGCGCGCGGTGCGGGAGCGGTTCTCGCCCATCTCGTGGGCCACGAGGTAGTTCACGTAGCTCGCGGTGTCGGTGACCTCGGGGTGGCCGGCAGGCGCGCGGAACGTGAGGAACTGCGTGTCGGGCTCCAGGCCGTCGGGCTCGTCGAGGGTGTCGTCGCCGCCCACGAAGTCCTGGAAGCGCGAGAACTCGGCCACGGGTTCCACCTCGCAGCGGACGCCGGCCGGGGCCGGGTCGGCCTTGCCGGAGACGAGGTTGTCGTCGAAGCGCCGGTCGAGGGCGTCGAGGGCCTGCTCCCAGCCGTCGGAGCGGCCCTGGAGATCCATGCAGTCGGTGGAGTCGGCCTCGAGGGTGGCGACGGCGAGCACGGCAGGGTCCACGGCGGCGGCGGCGGGCTCCGCGATACGGACGGGAGGGGCGGGTGCGGGCTCCTCGGGGTCCCGGGCCTGGGCGTGGCCGGGGACGTCGGAAGCCGAGAAGGGCACCTCGAAGGAGATGGAGGCGTCCACGGCGGCGGCCACGTCGTCCACGGTCTCGCGGATGGAGGCGAGCTCGTTGGAGAGGTCGCGGGAGATCTCGAGGTCGTTCATGGCGGCGGCGGCCTCCCACCAGGAGGTGCCCACGTCTGCCACGGTGCCGTCGGCGCGCTGGATCATGGGCAGGTCGTCCATGATGTCGCCGCCGAGGCGCTCGGCGAGGACCCTGCCCACGCCCTTGGAGAGGGCCATCATGCGGTTCTTGAACGACTTGCGCTGGGCGTACTGGGCGGCCACGCTCTCGTAGTCCTCCACCGGCGCGGCGGTGTGGAGCCCGGCGTCGCCCAGGGTGGGCACGGAGGCCGGGCGCACCTCGTCCGGGATGCCGAAGCCCGGCAGGCGGTCGGCGAGGGAGCCTGCGGGACGCGGGACGGGGGCGGCACCGGGCTCAGGGTCGGGTGCGGGCCCCCCGGCGGGCTCGGGGGCTGGCCGCACGGCGGCCGGACGGGCCTCCTCCGCGCGCGCAACGGGGCGGGACGCAGGGACGTTCTCCCTAAAGTGGCGGCCCTTGGGGCGCGGCGCCGCGACGGCTCCCGCCTCGGGGCCGTCCGTGAGGGTGGGGTCCTGCACGACAGGGGCGGGCGCGGCGGCCGGTGCCTCCTCCGCCGCGGTCACGGCCTCGGTGCGACGCAGCCGGTAGCGGGGCTCGCCCGTGGCCACATGGCGTCCGGTGACGGTGCCCGTGAGACGGGTCTCCTGGACGGCCTCCTCGAGGGCCGAGATGCGGGCGAGGAGCTCGGAGCGCTCCCCCGCCACGGCCCGGCGGGCCAGGACGGCCGCGACCGCGGCGCCGGCGGCGAAGCCGAGGACGGCCGCGCCGGTGCAGGCGAGCACGGGGGACGCCCCGTCGAGGGGCGACGCCTGGGCGAGGGAAGGGACCGACCAGAGGGTCGTGGAAGTTGCCAAGCCTGCGAAAACCGCCCGGCTCCCGTGATCTTTGACCATCGATGCATCCCTTCGCCGCGAGGACGCCTACGACGGCGGTATGAGCAGATGGGGAGCGGTGTCCCCGGGATGCGCTGGGCGTACGAGACGCTTGCAGTGCAACGGCTTGGTGGGTTTCTGCTGCGTTTACCGTCGCGAAGTGCGTCGAACCATCTCCGACTATAGTCCATTTCCCCTTCTGTACCCTGTGCCAAATCCATGATTCTTCCCGCAATGGGACCACTCGCCGGTCCGTCGAGGGGTAATCACCCACCTGTACGTCGCACCGTGCAAAACTGTTGAAAGCACTTGGGAGACCCCGTCGAAAGGACCCACCGTGCGAGACATCGCCATAGTCACCGGAGCCTCATCGGGTCTCGGCCTGCGCTTTGCCGAGCTCCTCGACCGAGGGGCAGGCGGGCCGCTCGACGAGATCTGGCTCATCGCCCGCAGCGCGGAGAAGCTCGACGAGGTCGCCTCCGGCCTCTCCACCCCCACAAAGGTCCTCGCCCTCGACCTCTGCGACCCCGCAAGCTTCAAGGCCGTCGACGAGGCACTGGCAGCCGAGCACGACCTCAATGTGCAGTGGCTCCTCAACTGCGCCGGCTTCGGCAAGTTCGGCCCCTTCACATCCATCGGGGCCACCGCCAACGGCAACATGGTGCGGCTCAACTGCCTCGCCGTGGTGGAGCTCTGCTACAGCTGCCTGCTCTACATGCACGCCGGATCCCGCATCGTCAACATCGCGAGCGTGGCCGCCCTGGCACCCCAGCCCGGCCTATCGGTCTACGGGGCCACCAAGCGGTTCGTGCTCGACTTCTCCCGCGCCCTCGACCACGAGCTCGGCGACGCGGGCATCCACGTGAGCGCCGTCTGCCCCAAGTTCATGGACACAGCGTTCCTCGACCGTCCGGGCAACGAGAAGGCCCTCGCCTCCATGGAGTGGATCGGCTTCGAGGACCCGGACGCCGTGTGTGCCAAGGCCCTCAGGGAGTCGCTCAGGGGCAAGGCCTGCATCATCACCGCACCGGACATGCGCGTGGCCAACGGCCTCTGCAAGGTGCTGCCCACGGGCCTGGTCATGGCGCTGCAGGGCGCTGTGGGAAGGGCCTACGTCAGCCACCGGGACAAGGGCGGCAGGTAACACCCGACGGCACGTCTGTCACGGTGGCCGGGCACCTACGCCGTCACATGTCGGAAAGGGGCGGCGCGCCGCGGGACACCCTCCCCGCGACGCGCCGCCCTCGTCTTCCCGGGTGCGGGCCCATACGGCCCGCGGGCACGCTAGTCGGAGTACTCCAGCTGCGCCGCCTTCTTGGCAGAGCGGATGAGGAACTCCTGGTTGGTCTCGGTCTGCTTGAGGCCCTTCACGAGGGAGGCCTCGGCGCGCTCCACGTTGTTCATGTTGGCGAGCACGCGGCGCAGGCCCCAGACGAACGGCTGCATCTGCTTGGCGATGAGCAGCTCCTCGTTGCGGGTGCCCGACTGCACAGGGTCGATGGCCGGGAAGATGCGCTTGTCGGCCAGCTCGCGGTCGAGCTTGAGCTCCATGTTGCCGGTGCCCTTGAACTCCTCGAAGATCACCTCGTCCATCTTGGAGCCGGTGTCCACCAGGGCGGAGGCCAGGATGGTGAGCGAGCCGCCGTTCTCGATGTTGCGGGCGGCGCCGAGGAAGCGCTTGGGCGGGTAGAGGGCCGCGGAGTCCACGCCGCCCGAGAGGATGCGGCCGCTCGCAGGCGCCGCGAGGTTGTAGGCGCGGGCAAGGCGGGTGATGGAGTCGAGCACCACCACGACGTCCTCCCCCTCCTCCACGAGGCGCTTGGCTCGCTCGATGACGAGCTCGGCCACGTGGGTGTGGTTGTCGGCGGGCATGTCGAACGTCGAGGCAACCACGTCGCCGCGGATGGAGCGCTCCATGTCGGTGACCTCCTCGGGACGCTCGTCCACGAGCAGGCAGATGAGGTGCACCTCGGGGTTGTTCCTGGCGATGGACTGGCAGATGTGCTTGAGCACCGTGGTCTTGCCGGCCTTGGGCGGGCTCACGATGAGGCCGCGCTGACCCTTGCCCACGGGCGCCACGAGGTCGATGGCGCGGCCGGTGATGGACTCTCGGCCGGTCTCCATGTACAGGCGCTCGTTGGGATAGACGGGCGTGAGGTCGCGGAAGCGCGGGCGGCGGCGGGCCAGCTCGGGGTCCTTGCCGTTGACGGCGGTGACGCGTGCCACGGGCGGGAACTTGTTGCCGGGGCCGGCGGGGCGCACGGTGCCCTCGATGAGGTCGCCGCGGCGCAGCCCCAGGTTGCGGATCATGGCCTGTTGCACGAAGGCATCGTCCTCGCCCTGCATGTAGTGGTCCGTGCGGACGAAGCCGTAGTTCTCGTTGGTGATCTCGAGGATGCCCGTGACGGTGCGGAAGCCCTCGGCGCGGGCGGCGGCGTCGTAGATGGCGTCCACGAGCTCGGCCTTGCGGAGGCCCTTGGCGTCAACGTCGTACTCCGCCGCCTTGGTGCGGAGCTCGGCCACCTTGAGGGCCTCGAGCTCCTCGCGGGTGAGGCTGGGCGCCGTCTGCACCTGCTTCTTGTGGCGGTTGTTGCGGTTGCTGCGGCCGTTCTGCTGATGGCCGTTGCCGTTGCGGCCGCTGTAGCCCTTGCCGTTCTGCTGGTGGCCGTTGTTACCGCCGCGGTTCTGGCCGCGGTCGCGGTCGTTCCTCTCGGTGCGATCGCCCCTGTCGCGGTCGTCGCGGGACGCCTTCTCGGCCTTGTCCTGGCCACGGTCGTCGCGGGCGTCGTCGGACCCCTTGGTCGCGCCCTTGGCGCCCTTGGCGTCGTCCTGGCGGTCCTGGGCGGCCTCGTCGGCCAGCTCGGCGGGCTTCTTGCGGGGTCTGCCGGGACGGCGCTTGGGCTTGGCCTCGTCCTCGCCCTCGGCGCCCTTCTCCTTGGCCGCCCCCGCCTCTGGGGCGGCGGTCGCAGCGTCCTTGGCGGGCGCGTCCTCGGACGGCTCGACGGGCTTCTTGCGGGGACGACCCGGCCTGCGCTTGGGTCTCTCCTCCGTGGGGGCGTCCGCGACGGCGTCCTGGGGCTCGGGCGGCTTCACGCGGCGACGGCGCTTGGGCTTGGCCGGTTCCTCCGAAGGGGACGGGTCCGCGGGTGCGACGGCGGGGTTCTCGTCTTGGGCCATGAGGAGCCTTTCTTCTTGCACACAAGGTTGAGGGGCATCGCGGCGTCCGCACGCGACGGGACATGGGATGGGACGCGGGATGCTCGGGAAGGTGGCGGGACGTGCGCCCGCAGGGAGTCGCAGCTCAGAGGCTACGGCATTGCAGGCACTATACCACAGTGGAACCCCTGGGTTCGCCATCCTTCCCCACCGGCAAGAAAAAACGCCCGCCGGAGGGCGGGCGTCAGCGCACGGAGGGTGCGGTCGTGCCGGGCTACTCGGCCTCGGTGAGGGTGCCGTGGGAGCGGCGGTTGCGGCGCACCACGATCTGGTTCACGCGGTCGGCGAGCTCCAGGGCGCGGGCCTTTCCCTCGGGGAGGAGGCTCACCTGGAGCGTGCGGGTGGCGTCGGGCGTGGCGCGGTTGCGCTCCACCATGCCGCGGTCGACCAGGCTGGAGACCGACATGGAGACGGTGGGCTGCAGCAGGCCGAGGGTGCGCACGATCTGGGAGACGGAGAGGGAGTCGTCGCCGCTCATCTGGAGGGCGAGGAGCACGAGGTCGCCGGACATGCAGAACACGGTGCCCATGGCGTCGATGAACTTGCAGATGCGCTCGGGGCTGGAGCGGTGCAGCGGGGCGCCGTTCTGGATGTGGCTGCAGACCTCGCGGCAGAGACGGTCCTTGACCTCGATGCCCTTGTCGGAGATGGCGCAGCAGACGTTGCGGCGGTCGTGGATGCCCTCGTGGCGGGTGATGAGGCCGAGACGGGCGAGGT
>CBCSOI010000072.1:0-7190 GCA_965141595.1 uncultured Atopobiaceae bacterium
ACGCAGGCGCCGGCCACGCAGGCGGCGAGGACGGCGAGGGAGAGCTCGTTGTAGCGGAAGCACACCATGGCCATGAAGACCATGACGACGAGCACCGTGCCCGCGGCGAGGCCGTCAAGGCCGTCGGTGAGGTTGACGGCGTTGGAGAGGCCCGCGAAGAGCAGGAACACGAAGACGATGTAGATCCAGGGCACGGACACGCCGCCCACTGAGAAGGCCAGCACGCCGAGATCGACGGAGAAGCCGCCGGGGAAGGTGACCGTGGGGGTGATGCCGACCCAGTTGACGGCCAGGAGGCAGAAGGCCACGGAGACCAGGGTGAGGCCCACCATCTTCTGGGCCGGGGTGAGGCCGAGGGAGCGGCCGTGGGAGACCGACTCGATGTCGTCGGCCAGGCCGAGCAGGGCCGTGGCGTAGGTGGCACCCACGGCGAGGATGAGGTCGGGGGTCCACAGGCCGAAGAACACGAGCGTGACGAGGATGGCCGCCAGGATCACGACGCCGCCCATGGTGGGCGTGCCCTGCTTGACGAGATGGGTCTGGGGGCCGTCGGCGCGCACCTGCTGGCCGATGCCGTCGCGCTTCATGAACCGGATGAAGGGGGGCATGAGCAGGATGGCCACGACGACGGCCATGCCGAAGGCGAGGAAGATCGTGTAGGTGGGGTAGGCGGGGACGGCGAGCATCAGGCACGCACCTCTTCCACGAACGCGTCGAGCCCCACGGAGCGGGACGCCTTGGCCAGCACGAGGTCGCCCTCGCCGAGGACGGGACCGAGCACGCGCGCGGCGTCGGCCGCGGTGGGCACGCGGACGAGACGGTCGTCCGACAGCCCCATGACGAGGGCGGCATCGGCCATGACGTCGGCCATCTCCCCACCCACGACGCACACGATGTCGAGGGGCTTGGCGGCCAGGTAGGCGCCGATGAGCCCGTGGAGGCGGGGCGCCTCGTCGCCGAGCTCGCCCACCTCCCCCACCACGGCCACGCGGCGGCCGTCGCAGTCCATCTCGCAGAGGAGGTCGAGCGCGGCGGCCATGGAGGACGGGCTCGCATTGTAGGAGTCGTCGATGACGCGGAAGCCGCGGGCCGCCGCGACGACCTCGGTGCGCATGTGCGTCGGTTCCATGGCCTCGAGGGCCGCCACGACCTCGCCGAGCCCCATGCCCAGGCGCAGGCAGAGGTCCACGGCCAGCAGGAAGTCGGGCACGGTCTGACGGCCGCTGAGGCGCAGGTGCACCTCGGAGGAGCCCTGGGGCGTCACCACGGTGAAGCGCGGGCAGCCGTTCCCGTCGAGCTCCACGCCCTCGGCGCGCACGGCGGAGTCCCGGCCGCCCACGACGTCGGTGGCCACACCCTCCTCCTCGCAGATGCCGCCGATGAGGGGGGTGAAGTCGTCGGAGGCGGTGAGGGCCATGGCGGGCGCGGCGGACGGGGACGAGGCAAGACCGCGGTCCGCGGCAAGCCAGGGCACCATCTCGGCCTTGGCGCGCGCGATGGCGTCGCGGCTGCCGAGGATGCCGATGTGGCTCGTGCCGATGTTGGTCACGCAGCCCACATGGGGGCGCGCGCAACGCGCGATGGCGTCGATCTCGCCCACGTGGTTCATGCCCATCTCGCACACGAAGACCTCGGTGTCGTCCGGGGCCGAGAGCACGGTGAGGGGCACGCCGATGACGCTGTTGAGGTTGCCCTTGTTGGAGTGGACGCGCCACGTGGCGGCGAGGGCGCAGGCGAGCATGTCCTTCGTGGTGGTCTTGCCCACCGAGCCGGTGACGCCCACGACGCACCAGCCCTGCTCCAGGCGCCAGGACTCGGCGAGGCGGAGCAGGAAGCCCTCGGCGTCGTCGCCGTCGGCCCGAAGGACGCAGGCGCCGCGCCCCTCTGCGAGGGAGGCCTCCTCGGCCGTGGGCTCCCGGGTCATGACCACGCAGGCCGCGCCGGCCTCGAGGGCCGCGGCCGCGTAGGCGTTGCCGTCGCGGGACTCGCCGTGGAAGCAGACGAAGCAGCCGCCCTCCCCCACGGAGCGTGAGTCGACCGTGAAGTCCCTGACCTCGACGGACGCGTCGCCCGCCACCACGGTGGCGCCGCCGCGTCGGGCGGTCTCTGATGCCGATGCTATGTACATGTCACTCCCCTAGAGGCGCGGTGCGCCCGATCGTGAAAGCCAAGAGCGCTCGTCAGGCGGTGGGGTCCACACCCATGTCCAAGAGCGACTCACCCATGATAGCCGAGAAGACAGGGGCCGCAGAATCCGAGGCCAGCTGCGACACACCGTTGAACGCAACGTACACGAGCACGTCGGCGTCGGACGCGGGGGCGAACCCCACCAGGGAGGCGAGGTAGCTGTCCTTCTTGTACCCGCCCTCCTCGGAGGCCTGCTCGCCGGTGCCGGTCTTCGCGGCGATGTCGTAGCCCTCCACGGCGGCCTTGGTGGCGGTGCCCTCCTGGACGACCGTGCGCATGACGTCGGTCACCTGCTCGGCGGTCTCCTCTGAGCAGGCCCGCTCCCCCTCCGGCCACTGCACCTCCTCGGTGCCTTTGTAGATGAGGAAGTGGGGCGTCGTGAGGACGCCCTTGTTGGCCACGGCCGACACGGCGCGCACCATCTGGAGGCCCGGGATGGCCATGCCCTGGCCGAAGGACATGACGCCGAGCGACGCCGAGGTGTACGACTCGAGGGGCGTCACGAGGCCGGCGACCTCGCCGGGGTAGTCGACGCCCGTGGCCTGGCCGATGCCGAACTTCGCGATGCCCTCCGAGAAGGCCTGGGCCCCCTCGGCGGTGCCCATGAGGACGGCGCCGACGTTGGAGGAGCGCCGCATGATCTCGCGCGGCGTCATGGCCATGGTCTCCTTGCGGTCGTCGTCGTCGCCCACGAAGTCGTCGCCCACCTGCACCTTCCCGGGAACCGTGAAGCTCGTGTCGAGGTTGAAGGAGCGGTTCTCCAGGCCCACTGCCAGCGTCAGGACCTTCATGACCGAGCCGGGCTCGTAGGAGTCGGTCACACTCCGGACGGTGAGCTGCTCGGGCGTCACCTCGGCCGTGTCCTCGGGGTCGAGGAACGGCGTCGAGCACATGGCGAGGATCTGGCCGTTCTTGGGGTCCACCACCGTGGCGAAGCCGGTCTCGGCGGAGTAGGTGTCCACACCCTCCCTGACCTTCTTCTCGGCGATCTCCTGGATGTCGATGTCGAGGGAGATGACGATGTCGGTGCCGTCCTGGGCGGGCTCCTCCATGTAGGCTCCGCCGGCGATCGGCGTGCCGCCGACCCCGGTCTCGAGGACACGCTCGCCGTTCTTGCCCGAGAGGATGTCGTTGTACTGGAGCTCGAGCCCCGTGAGGCCCTCGCCGTCGGTGCCCACGAGGCCCAGCACCTGGCCGGCCACGGCGCCGTAGGGGTACACGCGCTTCATGTCGGGAAGCTGGTAGAGGCCGGTGAGCTCCTCCTTGGCGAGCGCGGAGCGGATCTTGTCGGCCACCGAGGTGTCCACCTTCCGCCTCACGTAGACGAAGGTGGTGTCCTGGGTGAGGTACGAGAGGTAGTCCTGGGCCGTGCCGCCGAGGTTGTCGGCGAGCACCTTGGCCACGGCCTGGGGGTCGGTGACCTCCTTGGGGTTGGCGTAGAGCGTGCGGCACTCCACCGAGGTGGCCAGGACGTTGCCGTTGCGGTCGTAGATGGTGCCGCGCTTGGCCTGAAGGGTTATGACGTTGGTGCGCTGGGTGCGGGCGTCCTCGGCGATGCGGGGGCCGTCGACCACCTGGAGCCACACGAGGCGGGCGACGAGCGCGACGCCCACGACCCCCATGGCAAGGAGCAGGTAGCCCATGGACGAGAAGAGGCCCCTCTGGGCCTGGCCCTGCTCGCCGTCGTAGGAAGAGCCCCCGCGGTTGCGGGGGCTCCTGGGGCGCTTGGGTTGTTGGTTCCGTGACACGGGCCCTCCTCGGGGCTGGCCCCGGCAGGTCGCTTGCGTGCCCTAGGAGACGCTCACGGTGAGCGACTCGCCGGCACCCGCGTAGACCATGCCGAGGGTCTCGGTGGCGATGGTGGTGATTCGCGAGTTGTTGGAGAGCACCGCCGCCTCGATGCGGAGCTCCTTGGCGGTGTCCTCGGCGGCGCTGACCTGGCTGGCGAGCCCGGAGTTGGCCTCGAGGGTCTGGACCGTGGCCGCCGTGACGGCGACGCGGGCGACACCCAGGACGAGGAAGACCGCGACACACGCGAGCGCGAGCTTGAAGGCGGCCAGGCGCTCAGGGGCCACGCCGCGTCGGGCGGCGGAGTCGAGCCCCGCGCCCTCGACGACGTCGAAGGAGCGGCGCGCGCCCTGCTGCGCGAACTCGCGACTGTCGAGGCGCTCGGCCTCAGATCCCCGGTAGCTCATGGTGCCCCCAATGAAAGTGTGGTGCGATGGAGTGTGGTGTGGTGCGTAGGTGGTGTGTTTGAGGTGCGTTGTGGTGTGGTGGTGGTGCGTCGGTGGTGCCCGCGTCTTTATCCGAGGGCCGTGCGGCCCAGATAAAGCTGATTGGGGTGGGCCCGGTGCCCCGTGTGCGTCACAGCTTGACCGCGACGCGCATTTTGGCGCTCCGTGCCCGGGGGTTCTCCTGTACCTCCCCGTCGGTGGCCGTGACGGGCCGACGGGTCTCGACTCGGAGTACCGGCACGTTCCCGCACACGCAGACCGGGAGGTCCGGTGGGCAGGTGCAGCCCTGCGAGGCCTCGGTGAACACGTGCTTCACCAGCCGGTCCTCCAGGGAGTGGTAGCTGATGACGCATATGCGGCCGCCGGGGTTGGCCCAGCGGATCGCCGCCTCGAGTCCGCTCTGCAGCACCTCGAGCTCGCGATTCACCTCGATGCGCAGGGCCTGGAAGGTCTTGCGCGCCGGGTGCTTGCCACGGCGGTCCCGGGCCGGGTAGGCCGAGGACACGGCGTCGGCGAGCTCCAAGGTCGTCTCGATGGGCGCCTTGGCCCGCCGGCGGGCCACCTCCTTGGCGATGGCGGCCGCGTGGCGCTCGTCTCCGTAGACGCGCAGGATCCGGGTGAGGTCGGCTTCGGTGTAGGTGTTGATGACCTCTGCTGCGGTTGTGGGGTTGCTCCCCGGATCCATGCGCATGTCGAGCGGGGCGTCCTCGTGGAACGAGAAGCCGCGCTCGGCGCGGTCGAGCTGCGGGCTCGAGACCCCGATGTCGAACAGGAAGCAGTCCACCCCGGGGACCTCGGCCTCGAGCAGGAGCTCGTCGAGCTGGCCGAAGTTGCCCTTGAGGAACAGGTGGTCCGCCCCGGGCGCCTCGCGTTCGATGCGCTCGGAGGCCGCGGCGAGGGCCGCGTCGTCCTGGTCGATTCCCAGGGAGAGGCCGTCGGGGGCGACCTTGGCGGCGAGGGCAACGGTGTGGCCTGCCCCGCCGAGGGTGCAGTCGCAGACGGTCTCGCCCGGTCTGGGGTCGAGGTGCTCGACGACCTCGTCGAGCAGTACGGGTACGTGCCGGTATTCTTCTGTCAATGGTCCACCTACATCCCGCCGAACATGAGCGCCTCGAGGTCGTCGTCGAAGGCCTCCTGGGCCTTCTCCCACTCCTCGACGTTCCAGAGCTCGAAGTGGTCGTCGTTGCCCACGACCATGACCTCGCCAGCGAGGCCGAGCCTGACCCGCACGTCCTCCGGTACCTTGCCGAGCGCGATGCGCCCCGCGGAGTCGATGTCCACCGTCACCGTCCTGGAGTTCAGGAGCTGGCGGAGACGGACGTCGTCCCTGGACCGTTGGTTGAAGCCGTCGGGGAAGAACCCGTCGACCCACGCCCGGTGCCCGTCGGGGGTGAACCCGTACAGTGCGTCGTTGAGGGGGACGAGGCAGACCTTCTCGGCGAACTCCCGACGCATGTCGGCGGGAAGCGTGAGGCGCACCTTGGAATCAAGGCTATGCTTCCTGCTGCCCGTCAGATACATCTGGAGTCCCCCGCGAAACCGAGTCTGCCCCGGCTCCCTCGCCGTTGCATGGCACTGATTCTAGGGTGGCGCCCGCCTTTTCGCAACACTTCGCCCCACTTTGTCCCCCAGCGACCCACCCACAAGATGTGGTCCCAGCCCCGTGCTTTGATATACCTCATGTTGATTCAGAACGGCTGTTCGGGCAGGTCAGGGGCTGTGACCTCCCTCAGTCGAAAACCTGTTCTACAGAGCGCAAAAACCTAGGTACAAATTATGGGGACCCTGGGATTATATTTCATAAATGAATAGTTATCAGAGATAGGCTGATGGGTTGCAAATCTCATAAAAACGCCGGGGAAGTTTTTTGTTTCCCATTCGTTAAATAAGCTGAACGGTCGCTGAGAAACCCGGAACGGCGGTTCCGGCTCTCCCGGGGTTTGCAAAACCGCGCCCCGACCTTGCTGGTGTTATCAGAAACAGAACCTATGCGTTTGCGAACCGGGCCGCCGGGATCCGGGCGCCGAGGGGGCGTGAGCACACCTGAAAAGACGTTGGCTGTTTGTGACGCGCCTTCACATTTGACCCCGGGGCGGGCCGGTGGGAGCCGGTGTGGCCCCGTGGTGGGGCGAGGTGGGAGAGGCGGTGGGTAAGGGTGGGAGGGCTGCGGGGACCTTCCCCTCACGGGTCCGGGGGCACGCATCGTCGGAGGCAGCTCGGACCGGCTGTGCCCCCGACGGCCGGGAGGGCCTAGGCGAGCACCTCGGGGGTCGGGGGTTTGCGAGTGGTGGGAGGTTGTCCCATCACCCGGGCACTTCCATCCCGATGGTCGGGCACTTCGTGTCACGCGAAGAGAAGGGCCACGCTCATCGGCCGACCGAACGACCCGGCCATGCCAAAGGCCTCTCCGGCATGGGTGGGTCCCATGAAGCGAGGGACAGGCGAGACGTCAGATGGGCCAAGTGCCCTGTCATGCCAAGTGTTTGGTGGTTTTCCCAGCGCGGAGGACCCAGAAACCACCAAACATCGCGAAGCTTGGTGGTTTGGGTCAGGTTTTGCACCGAGAAGTACCAAACATCCGCAAGGGCCCCCTCGAGGGACCGGCACATCGCGGGGCAGCGGGCGCACGACCCATGTGACGGCAAAAGCGCCCGACCGTCGGGACAAATCACCTGTCACGCCGCCCCCGTCGCACTTCAGCGCTCGTGGGCCCGGGGGTGCGCCCCCAGGTAGACGCCTCGCAGGTGCGTCTGGTCCAGGTGGGTGTAG
>CBCSOI010000073.1:0-7168 GCA_965141595.1 uncultured Atopobiaceae bacterium
ACTACGGAACCAGCATCTCCTGAGACCAGGATGGTCCATCGGTGCGACAGGGATGGTTGGGACAAAAGTGCCCGGGTGTTGGGACAGCCCGCGGCATCATCATCAAACAAGAACGTGACAGCGAAAGAGCCCGACCAAAGTGACAGGGTTCAGTCGAGGTACTCCAGGTGCTTCAGTGAGAGGTCCAGGATCGGGCTCGAGTGCGTCAGGGCGCCGGAGCTCACGTAGTCCACGACCTCCACCTCGGCACGACCGTCGATGAGGGCGACGGCCGCGGCCATGGCGTCGTGGTCCATGTTGTCGAGCATGACGATGTCGGCGCCGGCCTCAACGGCCTCGGCCACCTGCTCGAGCGTCTCCACCTCCACCTCCACCTTGCGCACGAACGGCGCCCGCTCCCGGGCGGCCGCCACGCCGGCCGCGATGCCGCCGGCGGCGTCCAGGTGGTTGTCCTTGAGCATGACGCCGTCCGACAGGCAGAACCGGTGGTTGCCGGCCCCGCCCACGCGTACGGCCTCCTTCTCGAACACGCGGAGCCCCGGCGTGGTCTTGCGCGTGTCCACGAGGCGGATCCCCGTGCCCTCGAGCATCCGCGCCATGGCCCGCGTGTGCGTGGCGATGCCGCTCATGCGCTGCAGGAAGTTGAGGGCCACCCGCTCGGCCGAGAGGAGCGCCCGCACGTCGCCCTCCACGGCGCCGAGGGTCTGGCCGGCCGCCACGTCGTCGCCCTCGCCGACCTCCGCCACCAGGCGGGCGGTGGGGTCCAGCAGCTGGAACGTGCGTTCGAAGACGTCGAGGCCGCAGACCACGCCGTCGCCCTTGGCGATGAGGTTCACGCGGGCGCGCCGCGGCCGCAGGGCCACGGCGTCGCAGGAGACGTCGCCGAAGGGCATGTCCTCCAGCAGCGCGGCGCGGAGGGCGGGCTCGGCCACGAGGGCCATGGTCTCGGGGCTCATGGGGGCTCCTCTCGTCTCAGGCCGTCGTGACGGCGGCCGCGGCCTCGCCTGCGGGCGGCCGCATCCCGGGGTGCGCGGCGCCGGGGGCCACGCGGGGCGGCTCGCCCGAGGCCGTCTCGGCGCAGCGGGCGGCGAACACCATGGCCTCCAGCAGCGAGTTGCTCGCCAGCCGGTTGCTCCCGTGCACGCCGTAGCAGGCCGTCTCGCCGCAGGCCAGCAGGCCGTCGAGCGACGTGCGCCCCCACAGGTCGCACGCGATGCCGCCCATGAGGTAGTGCTGGGCCGGCACCACGGGCACCGGTTCGGCAAGGATGTCGTGGCCGGCGGCGAGGCACGTCCCGTAGATGTGCGAGAAGTGCCCGCGCACCACGTCCTCTCCCACGGCCGAGAAGTCCAGCCGCACGTAGCGCGACCCCTCCCGGGCCATCTGGGAGCGGATGGCGGCCGTGACCACGTCGCGGGGGGCGAGCTCGTCGCAGAAGCGTCCGCCGTCCGCCCCCACGAGCACGGCCCCCTCGCCGCGGCAACTCTCGCTGATGAGGAAGGCCCGACCGGGCCCCTCGGAGTAGAGCGACGTGGGGTGCACCTGCACCCAGTCGAGGTGCTCCACGGCCACGCCGTGGCGCCGACAGGCCTCGATGCCGTCGCCGGTGAGGCACGGGAAGTTGGTGGACCGCTCCCAGAGGCCGCCCACGCCGCCCGTGGCCAGCACGACGGTCCCGGCGCGGAGCTCCACGGGGCCGTCGCCGTCCCGGGCGAGCAGGCCCACGCAGCGCCTGCCCTCGGGGCCCTCCTCCACCAGCAGGTCCTCCATGGGGCAGTGCTCGCGCACCTCCACCCAGGGCAGGGCCTGCACGGCGGCGAGCAGGGCCTCGGTGACGGCGGCGCCCGTGGTGTCGGCCCGGTGCACGATGCGGGGCCGGCTGTGGGCGCCCTCGCGCGTGTAGTCCAGCGAGCCGTCCGCACGGCGGTCGAATGCCACACCCAGGGCGATGAGCGCCTCGGTGACGGCGGGGGAGCCGTCGACCATGGCCTCCACGGCTGCGCGGTCGTTGTCGCCGTGGCCGGCCGCAAGGGTGTCGGCGATCCAGGCCTCGCGGTCGTCGGGGCCGGTGAGCGTGCACATGCCGCCTTGGGCGAGCATGGAGTCGCAGGTGGCGACGTCCTCCTTGCAGATCACGAGGGTGCGGGTGCCCTCGGGCAGGTTGAGGGCGCAGAAGAGCCCGGCCACGCCGGTGCCGGCGACGACGACGTCCCAACCCTCCACCCTCACCGGGCGTCACCGCCCCGGGCGGCGAACTCGAGCATGCGCTCCAAGGGCGCCCGCGCGGCGTCGGCGTCGGGCGGCAGGGGCACCTCGCCGGAGCCGGTCTCCAGGCACGCGAGCACCTTCTCGGGCGTGATACCGGCCATGTCGGGGCAGCGTGGCGCCGGGGCGGGGAAGTGGACCCGCTTGCCCGCGCCCTCGCAGCGGCGCGCGATCTCGTGGCCCACGCCCTCCACGGTGCACACGACGAAGTCCGTGGCGTCGGACTCCTCCACGGCCCGGATGATCTCGGCCGTGGAGCCCACGACGTCGGCCAGAGCCAGGACGTCGGCGGGGCACTCCGGGTGGGCGAGCACGACGGCGCCGGGGTGGCGGTCCCGCTCGGCGGCAACGGCGGCGGCGGGGATGTCGCGGTGGATGGGGCAGCAGCCCGGGTTGAGGATGACGCGCTTCTCGGGCACCAGCTCCGCCACGAAGCGGCCGAGGTTCTCGTCGGGGATGAAGAGCACCGTGCGCTGGGGGAGCGCGCGCACCACGTCCACGGCGTTGGACGAGGTCACGCAGACGTCCGAGAGCGCCTTGAGGGCGGCCGTGGAGTTGACGTAGCAGGCCACCGCGAGGTCGTCCTCCTCGGCACGGCAGCGGGCGATGAGGTCAGGGTCCACCATATGGGCCATGGGGCAGTCGGCGGCGGGCTCTGGCAGCAGCACCCGGCGCCTGGGGTTGAGGAGCTTCACGGACTCGCCCATGAAGCGCACCCCTGCCATGACGACGGTGGACGCGTCGCAGGTGGCGGCGATGCGGGCCAGGGCGAAGGAGTCCCCCACGAAGTCCGCCAGGTCCTGGGTCTCGCCGGGCACGTAGTAGTGGGCGAGCACCACGGCGTCGCGCTCGCGTTTGAGGCGTTCAACGGCCTCACGGATGTCCTGGCCCATGGGCCACCTCTCTCTGGGTGCGGCCGCCCCCGCGTCCGCTCACGGCGTAAGTATGACCGGTTATGAGGGGAGTCTCAAGGGACGTGGTGCCTCGGGCCGCTGGCATATCTGGGGATCCGGGGCATCCGGCAGCCGACGAGGGCCATGCCAGAGGTGCCTTCGGCATGGGCTGTGAGTTTCTCTCGGTCGACAAACCCATGCCAGAGGGGTCTTTGGCATGGGGAGGGGCACCCGCCGGCCAACGGGACCCATGCCGCAAGGGCTTCCGGCATGGGTCGGAAGTACCTATCGGCCGACAAGCACATGCCGCAAGGGCTTCCGGCATGGCCGCCCGGCGCTCGCGGGGTGCCTACGTCCGGCGCCCGCAGCCCGGCATCCCTCGCGGCCTCAGCCCCTCTCGGCCGCCACGTTCACGCCGTCGCCGAAATCGAGCACCTCGGGTGCATGGGTGTAGCGGTCCCCCTCGGGGGGCAGGGCGTGCCAGTCGCCGTACTTGCAGGTGAGGTAGCGATCCAGGTCGCCCGGCGCCGAGACCTCCACGCCGTCGAAGTCCACGCGTCCCGTGGGCAGCAGGCAGTCGACGGGCACGGGGCTGCCTTGGGCGTAGCAGGGGTCTATCCGCAGGTCGCCGGGGGTCTCGCAGCGCCAGGAGCGCTCGAACCCCCGGGCGATGGCCCGCTGGGGCACCCCCCGCAGCACGCCGTGGGCCGCCACGCAGGCCGCCTGGGCCGCGGCGTTGGGCACGTTCTTGGGGTGGGCGATGAACTTGAGGTAGCTGAGCCGCTGCCAGAGCAGCATGCGCCGGCGCTGGCGGGCGGCGATGCCGGGGTCGGCGTCCAGCGCCACGTAGGGGAAGACGTCCATGAAGATGGCCTGGTCCAGGCCGGCCTCCACGGCGGGGGCGTCGGCGAACCGCGTGCCGTCGCGCCACACCGTGGCCCAGAGCGCCGGGTAGTTGGGGGTGTTCTCCCAGGTGTGGAGCGAGTAGCCCCCGGGCAGCGCCGAGGCGCCCTCTGCCACGAATCGCCGGTAGTCGGCCTCGGGCATGGCCACGTCCACGTCGTCGTCCCAGGGGATGAACCCGCCGTGGCGCGCGGCGCCCAGGGCCGTGCCGCTGTCCACGAAGTACGTGAGCCCCAGCTCCCGGCACACCCGGTCGAAGACGCCCAGCATCCGGGTCATCTCGGCCTGAAGCCGCTCGAGCGAGTCTCCGGGGTATCTGCGGGCGGCCATGGGGCTCCTTCCAGCCGCAGGCGCGATGGTGCCTGCATGGGCAACGGGTTTCTCTGTACCATACCCCTCGTCCAAGGTCCACGATGGACGGGCCGGCATAGGGCCGGCTTGGAGACTAGGGGGTCCGCTTCCATGGCGCCGCACCGTTACGCGATCTTCTCGGCCCAGTACCTGCCCTCCATGGGCGGTGTCGAGCTCGTCACCGACAACCTCGCCCGCGAGCTCGTGCACGAGGGCCATCAGGTGACCGTCGTGGCGTCCGCGCGCAAGGACGCCCCGGCCCGGGAGGACCGCGACGGCTTCCAGGTGGTCCGCCTGCCGGCCGCCCAGCTGCTCGACGGCCGTCTTCCGGTGACGGTCAAGGACGCCGCCTACCGCCGCGTCTGGGGGCGCCTGCTCGCCGAGGACCTGGACCGCGTGCTCGTGAACACGCGCTTCTACCCGCACTCCCTCGAGGGGCTGCGCTACGCCGCCGAGAAGGGCGTGCCCTCCGTGGTGCTCGAACATGGCAGCGCGCACCTGTCGTTCGGCATCCCGGCGGCCGACGCCTTTGTGGAGCGCTGGGAACACCTGGTGACCTCCCGGGTCAAGGCGGCCCGACCCGCGTTCGCGGGCGTGTCGCTGGCGGCCTGCCGCTGGCTCTCCCACTTCGGCATCGAGACGGACACCGTGGTCAACAACGCCATCGACGCCCCTGCCTTCCGGGAGGGCTCCTCGGGCCGCGACTTCCGTGGCGAGCTGGGCATCGCGCCCGACGCCTTCATGGCCTGCTTCATCGGCCGCTTCGTCGTGGAGAAGGGCCCGCTCGCGGTGCTCGACGCCGCGCGGCTGCTGCCCCGGGTCTCCTTCGTCATGGCCGGGGCCGGCCCGGAGGACGATCACGTGCGTGCCGTGGCCGACTACCTGCCCAACGTGAGCCTCGTGGGGCGTCTGGGACGTGCCGACGTCTCCGCCCTGCTCTCCGGCGCCGACTGCTGGGTGTCGCCCACACGCTCTGAGGGCATGGCCACGTCGCTCCTGGAGGCGGGCGCCTGGGGCTGCCTGCCGGTGATCTCGCCGGTGGGGGGCGTGGAGGACGTCCTGGGCGACTCCTCGTGGGGCGAGGTCACGGGCGTCTCGGCCGACGAGGTCACAGCCGCTGTCTCGCGCCTGGCGGACCTGTCGGCCGAGGAGCGCGCCCGCCGGTCCGCGGCCTTCCGCGACCGCGTGGAGACCGGCTTCACCTGGGCGCACACGGCGGCGCAGCTGGACGCGGCCTTCGAGGGGTGCGCGTAGGGCGCACGCAGGCGCGGGCCGCCGATGGGGTGTCGGTGTGACACCGAAGGTGCCCGACCAAAGCGACGGCGCGGACAGGGGACACCGCGAAGATACCGCCGGCATGCCGGCGGTACCGGTCCTCGGGCCAGACTCGACAGTCTTATCACGAAGTTTAACAGTTCGAAAGGATTATGAGAGGGCAAAACTGGACACGCCGCCACGACGTGACGGAGGTCCGACGGCCAACGGGCTCCCCAGACGGCGGAGCCCCGTGATGCATAACCCCGGACCCAGGGAAGTGAGGCCCCCTGCGGAGTTGCTGTGGAGCGCTGGGCTGAACCGTATTATCTGAAAGGTTCCTCCAACGTTTCCCACCCCTGCGACGACAAGGACCGCGGTGCTGCAGATTCTAGCCGACCTCTTCGGGGCCGTCCTGGACCCCATCTACGCCCTCACCGGCAACTGGTGGGTGGCCATCGCCCTGTTCACGGTGGTGACCAAGGTCATCCTCATGCCCATCTCCCTCTGGTGCCAGAAGAACTCGCTGCTCGTGGTGAGCCTGCTGCCCCAGGTCAACGCCATCAAGGTCAAGTACTTCGGCGACCGCGAGGCCATCGGGGAGGCCCAGAACGCCCTCTACAAGGAGCACGGCTACCACCCGCTCCTCTCCATGCTCCCGCTTGCCATCCAGATCCTCATCCTGTTCGGCCTGGTGGACGTCATCCGCTCCATCACGGCCTCCGGCGCCCCCGGCACGGAGCTCCTCGGCCTCGTGCCCGTCCGCGACGGCGGCTGGTCGTGGGCCATGCCGGTGCTGGCGGCGCTCTCCTCGGCCGCCCTCGGCCTCGCCCAGAACCACATCAACCCGCTCCAGCGCGAGCAGTCGGCTGCCGAGAAGGCCTCCACCAACAGCCTGTCCATCGCGCTGTCGGCCGTCCTCGGCGTGTCGGTGGCCAGCGGCATGGTCTTCTACTGGATCTGCTCCAACCTCATGGCCATCGGCGTGCAGCTGGCCTGCAACGCCATCATGGACCCGAGGAAGCGCGTGGACTACCCGGCCCTCCGCGCCTCCCAGGAGGAGCTCGCCGCCCTGGAGAACCTCAGCAGGCGCGCCGGCTCTCGCTTCAGGCCCGACCCCCTGGCCCGTCGCGAGCACGCCGACATCGCCCGCTTCAACGACGTCATCGACAAGTCGCTGGTCTTCTACTCCGAGGGGAGCGGCTTCTACAAGTACTTTCGCGGCGCCATCGAGTGGCTGCTGGCCCACTCCGACGTGCGCATCCACTACATCACCAACGACCCGAACGACCAGGTCTTCAAGATCCACGAGACCCGGCCGCGCCTCATCCCCTACTACGTGGGCGAGAAGCGCCTCATCACCCTCATGATGAAGATGGACTGCGACGTCTTCGTGGCCTCCCTGGCCGACCTCGACAACTACTACCTCAAGCGCTCCTACGTGCGCTCAGACATCGAGTACGTGGACATGCTGCACCACATGACCTCGATGCACCTCGTGG
>CBCSOI010000074.1:0-7108 GCA_965141595.1 uncultured Atopobiaceae bacterium
CACGAGGGAGCGGATCTGGTCGGAGCGGGAGCGGGTGACGGCACCCACATCGCCGCTCCACTCGCTCCAGTAGATCTTGGTGCCGCACTTGCGGACGACCTGGGCGCGGATGGCACGCGCCATCTCCTGGATGGAGTCATCGTCCTCGCCCAGCAGGAACTGCCCCTGGTTGGGGTCGATCTCGCCGCGCTTGAGCTTCGCGGGGGCCGTGGGCTCGTAGTCGTCGTCGCGGGCGTCCTCCCCCACCCGGTGCGCACGGTTGGCGACGTTCTTGGGTCGGTCGAGGCGCGAGGAGTCGAGCACCTCGAACTCGACGACCTCCTTGAGGGGCTCGGAGTCGCCCAGCGAGGCGGCGTTGATCTTGGCATCGAGGCGCTCGTCGTGGGAGCGCA
This sequence comes from uncultured Atopobiaceae bacterium, assembly GCA_965141595.1. GTDB lineage: Bacteria > Actinomycetota > Coriobacteriia > Coriobacteriales > Atopobiaceae > Granulimonas. The sequence goes on from CBCSOI010000074.1 coordinate 393, forward strand.
GGGCCGAGACCACGTCCCAGATGCGGCCGTACTCCTTGCTCGACGAGAGTGCGGCGCCGGGGTCCCCGCCCTCCGCCACGAAGATGGGGATGATGATGTAGCCATAGCGCTTGCCCGGCGACGTGCGCATGACCCGACCGACGGACTGGATGATGTCCACCTTGCTGCGGCGCTTGGAGAGGTAGATCACGGCGTCGAGGGCCGGCACGTCGATGCCCTCGGCGAGGCAACGGGCGTTGGAGAGAATGCGGCAGGTGTCCTCGCCGTCGTCGCCGGCCAGCCAGTCGAGACGCTCGGCGCGCTCGGGGGCGGTCATGGTGCCGTCCACGTGGCGCACGTCCACCCGCACCGGTCGGGCGTCGGCGGCAAGATACGGGTCCTCCTCCTCGAGGCCCTGGAGGTAGGTGTCCACCACCTGCTGGAACCGCTCGGAGAGGAACTTCGAGGCGGCGATGTTGGCCGCAAACGCGATGCCGTGGTGCAGCACGCGGTGGGTGTCGTCGCCCTCGGGGACGTCGGTGCCGTCGAGGTCCATGACGCCGCCGGCGTGGGTGCGGTCGAACAGGGCCTTCCACACGCCGAGGAACCGGGCGGCGTCGGGCATCTCGATCTCGTTGGCGTTGTTGGCCACGAGGCGCTGGATCGACCGCGGCATCATGGACTGGTCGACCTGCATCACCACGAGCTTGTAGTCGGTGAGCAGCCCCTGGTCCACCGCGGCGCCGAAGGAGAGGCGGTGGCAGATGCGGCCGTAGACGTCGGGGTTGTCCATGGAGGCAACGAGGCCGTCGGAGACCTTGGCCATGCCGGGAAGCTGCTCGTCACGGGTCTCGTAGACGCGGGGCGTGGCCGTCATGTAGAGGCGTCTCGAGGCCTCGACCCAGCGGTTGTCGTGCACGCGCACGAAGGCGGTCTCGTCGGCCCGGCCGTCCTCGCCGTGCATGCGGCCCGTGGTGCGGTGGGCCTCGTCGCAGATCACGAGGTCGAAGGCGGGCAGGCCCGCCTCCTGCGCCTCGTGGATGACATCGATGGACTGGTAGGTGGAGAAGACGACGTTGAGGGCGTCGGGCTCGCTGCGGAACCGCGAGGCCAGCAGCTCGGGGTTCGTGGTCGCCGGGTACGGGACCATGGAGAGGGTGCCGTAGGACTCGGCGACCTCGGCAGGATCGCCCTTGCCGAGGCTCGAGGCCTTAGGGTCGGAGCAGACGACGTAGGGGTTGAGACGACCTCGCACCTGCTCGGCCCAGTCGCGCATGGACTGGGCCACGAGGCTGATGGACGGGGCCAGGAACAGAACGGTGCCGCCGGGGACGAGCTCCTCGGCGAGGCGCAGGGCGGTCAGGGTCTTGCCGGTGCCGCAGGCCATGACGAGGGTTGTGCGGTCGGCGCCGTCGAACTCCGCCTTGACGGCGTCGATGGCCCTGCGCTGGTGCTTGCGCGGCTCGAAGACGAGGCGCTCGCGCGCGGCATGGACCTCCTCGCAGGTGAGGTGCATTCCGTGGGTCCAGAAGTCCTGCCACGGGAGGTTGGAACGCTTGATGTCGTCGAGGCCTATGCGGATGACGTTGTCGTGCTCGCGGACGTAGGCGTCGAGGTTCTTGGTGAGGCGCGGCGAGGTGTCGACGAGCACCTTGTAGGCGTAGGTGTCGTCCGTGGCCTGCATGAAGAACGTGGAGACGTCCTTCTCGGAGAGGGTCTTCTCCGTGTAGCACTTGGCCTGGATGGCCCAGTACTCGCCGGTGTCGGCGTCGCGGGCCACGAGGTCGATGCCCACGTCCTGCTTGCCCGGGTTGGTGGGGGCGTCGGCCCACATCCAGACGCCGTCGAACCTTCCCTCGTAGAGGGGGTCGTTCTTGAAGTAGAACTGGACCGCGCGCTCCCAGGCGGTGCCCTGGTCCTTGCGGTTGACCGACTCGGAGACGATGCGGTCGAAGACCTCGTCGACTGTGAGGTTGTGCTGGCTCTCTCCCACGTCTGCGCCCTTCGAATGGACGCGGCGGGGAACCCTTGGTCACGAAAAGGTGGGTTTTGTTAGAGTGTGGAATCGCTAAAGCAATTCATAACGTCAACTGCAGTTTTCGCGGCGGGACGGCACACGAGGGGGCGTTGGAGGGGGTTCTAAAAACACCCACCTTTCCCTGAATGCCACATAGCGACCCATTCGGCGAGAGGATTCAAACATCACGATGGCGCCACGCGTCGAACGTGGAGGGACTCACACCGAGCCGCTCCGCTGCCTCCCTGCGCGTGATGCGCCCGTCGTCGAAGTCCCCTTTTATCTCGTGGAATGTGGGCGGTCGCTCTATGCGGGGCCTGCCGAGGTGCTTCCCACGGGCCTTGGCGGCAGCGATTCCCTGAGCTTGGCGCTCGTGGATCTTCTCGCGCTCGACCTGCGCGACGTAGGCCAAAAGCTGCAGGACGATATCGGCGATGAAACTGCCGGTGACGCCGTCGACGGATTTGCGCGTATCCAGCAGCGGCATGTCGAGCACCACGATGTCCACGCCCTTGTCGCGCGTGAGCTCGCGCCACTCCGCGATTATCTCGTCGTAGTTGCGGCCTATGCGGTCGATGCTCAGCACATAGAGGACGTCGCCCGGCCTGAGCCGGCGCTTGAGACGGCGCCAACCCGGGCGCTCGAAGTCCTTGCCGCTGGCCTTGTCCTCGTACACGGCGTCGAGCCCCAGCTCCGCGAAGGCGTCAAGCTGGCGGTCGAGGTTCTGGTCTGCGGACGAGACGCGTGCGTAGCCGAAGGAACGGTGGTCCATGGAGCCCTCCCTTCGCGAGCCATGGGCGAAGACGCGGCACCGGGGCGACGCGGGAGGGGGTGTCTCCAGTATAGCGTACATCTGTTCTGTTTTGGGAGGGCTGGCAGACCCGGTGCAGTATCAGTATCATGATTTGCATAGCTGATACCAATCTAGCCCACATGATACCGAAAGGAACCCTCCATGCACCTCTTCGAGTACCCCTGGCCAGAGCTTGCATCGGACCCGACCATCCTTGGGCTCCTCGCAGAGACCGAACGCGGACGCGGCGCATGGGAGGCTGTCAGTGACGGAAGGGCCGCACCCCTCTCCTCCATGGCATCAGACACCAGGATCATGAGCACCCTGGCCTCCAACGCCATCGAGGGAATCCGTACCACGCCCGAACGCGGCCTTGCCGTGGCCGGAGGCATTGCAGCGCCGCGCACCCATGACGAGCGTGAGATCGCGGGCTACAGGGACGCGCTCACCCTCGTGCAGGAGAACCACAGCGCCATGGAGCCCACTCCCGGGCTCATCCTCCAGCTGCACCGCGACCTCTACAGAAGGAGCGGGGAGTCCATCGGGGGCCGTTTCAAGGACAGCGACAACGTCATCGCGGAGGTCGGGCCCGACGGCGCCCTCTCCACGAGGTTCAAGCCCGTCTCCGCGAGCAGGACACCGGATGCCGTGGAGGAGCTCTGCCGGGCATGGTCGGCAGCTCATGAGGACGGCGGCGTTAGCCCGCTCCTCCTCTGTGGCGCCTTCGTCCTCGACTTCACCTGCATTCACCCGTTCTCAGACGGCAACGGACGCATGAGCAGGATCCTGACACAGCTCCTGCTCCTCAAGGACGGGTACGACGCCGTGCTCTACTCCCCCCTCGAGGCCGTCATAGAGCGCCGTCGTCCCGAGTACTACGACGCCTTGCAGGCATCCTCCATGGGATGGCACGAGAACGCGTCGGACCCGAGGCCGTTTCTCGTCTTCCACCTCGAGGCCTTGACGGAGTGCCAGCAAGAGGCTCGCCGGAGGCTCGAGGGCCGGGGAGGCGCCCCGACATCCAAAGGCGACAGGGTCGTCGAGTTCATGGCCTTCCACCAAGGCCCGTTCCGGAAAGCGGACATCTTGGCCGCCCTGCCCGACATCTCCGAGATCACGGTCAAGAGGGTGCTCGCGCAGGCCCGGCGCGACGGCCTGCTGGAGCTGCTGGGGTCGGGGAGGTCGTCCGCCTACCTGTGGAGGGGCGACGCGGGCCGCCCGTAGACGACCCTTCGGTGAGTGAAAACTCGCTCACCGAAGCCCGCCGCCTACAGCAGGTCGTAGGCGTCCACGTCGATGGCCACCGAGACGCCCCGGCTGTCCACCGCCGAGCAGGCCCTGGCCAGAAAGCCGCCCAGGTCGCCGTCCACCGGCGCCTTCACCAGCACGTGGCGCCGCAGGCGGTCGGCCACCTTGCCCTTCACGCACTCGGCCGGGCCCACCACCTGCCAGCCGGGCCTCCCCTCGGCCTGGGCGCGGAGACGCGCGGCCACCTGGCCCACCACGCGCTCCACGAGCGCACCGTTGACGCCCGATACCACCACGTTGCCCAGGCGTCGGAACGGCGGGTAGCCGGCCTCCTCGCGGTCGGTCAGCTCGAAGGCGCGGAAGGCCGCCCGATCGTGGTCGGCCACGCAGGTCACGGCGGGGTGGCTCGGCCAGTAGGTCTGCACGACGACCCGGCCCCGGTCGGCGCCGCGCCCGGCACGGCCCGCCACCTGCTCCAACAGGTCGTAGGTGCGCTCCGAGGCGCGGAAGTCGGGCAGCTTGAGCGTGGTGTCGGCGTTGATGACGCCCACGAGCGTGACCTCGGGGAAGTCCAGGCCCTTGGCGATCATCTGCGTGCCGATGAGCACCGCGCCGTCCGCCGCGTCGAACTCCTCGAGCAGCGCCTGGTGCGCGCCCTTGCCCCGGGTGGTGTCGGCGTCCATACGCACGACGGGGGCGTCCGGCAGCATCATCCGCAGCTCGTCCTCCACGCGCTGGGTGCCCACGCCGTAGGCGGCGAGGTACCGGCTGCCGCAGGCCGGGCAGTGGGTGGAGGGGTTGGGAAACGCCGCCTGTGCCCAGGTGCGCCCGCAGGAGTGGCACGCGAGCTCGTGGGTGCGCTCGTGGTAGGTGAGCGCCGTGGAGCAGTGCGGGCACGTGGGCACGCACCCGCAGTCGCGGCACATGAGGAACGTGGCGAACCCGCGACGGTTGAGCAGCAGCACCGACTTGTGCCCCGCCTCGAAGTTCTCGACCAAGGCCTTGCGGAGCGGCGCCGAGAACGGCGAGTTGTTGTTGGCGGCGAACTGGCTGCGCATGTCCACGACCTGCACCGAGGGCAGCTTCGCCCCGCCGGGGCGCTCCTCCATGGTCACGGACACCCACGGCGCGCCGCGCCACGACCCGCGGGCGCAGCGGGCCACGGCCTCCATGGACGGCGTGGCACTCCCCAGCACGAGGGCGCCCCCGCGCAGGCGCGCGAGCTCGGCGGCGACGTCGCGGGCGTGGTAGCGGGGCGCCTGGTCCTGCTTGTAGGAGTGCTCGTGCTCCTCGTCCACCACCACGAGGCCGAGGTCGGCCATGGGGGCGAACAGCGCCGAGCGGGCGCCCACCACGACGCGGGCCTCGCCGGAGCGGATACGCTCCCACTGCTCGCGGCGCTCGCCGGTGGAGAGGCGCGAGTGCAGGATGGACACCGTGTCGCCGAACCTGCTGCGGAACCGGCCCACGGTCTGGGCCGTGAGCGAGATCTCGGGCACGAGCACGACGGCGCCCCTCCCCTGCCCGAGCACGCGCTCGATGGCCGAGAGGTAGACCTCCGTCTTGCCCGACCCCGTGACGCCGTCCACGAGCACCACGCCGCCGGAGCCTCCGGCCACGGCGGCTTCGACGGCGTCGAGGGCCCGCACCTGGCCGTCGGACAGGCGCTCGGGGCGGACTGCCCGGGCGCTGGAGAGCGTGGTTGCGGGTCCCTGGGTGCGGCGGCTCTCCACCACCACGACGCCCTTCTTGGCCAGCGCGGTCACGGCCCCCTGGGCGCCGGGCACCACGGCCTTGAGCTCGGCCAGGCGCTGGGGCCCCTCGGCCAGCGCCGCCAGGAGCTCGCGCTGGCGCACGGCGTTCCTTCGCGGCTCGTAGCCGTCCGCCCCCTCGCCCAGGCGCACCCAGCGGTCGTCGGCAGCCTTGACCTGCTCGTTGACGAGGCGCCAGGGCCCCGAGCCGTCGTCTCGCACCACCTTGACCGTCTGCCCCGGCGGCAGCAGGAGCCTCAGGCAGGAGGCCGGGGGTGCGGCGTACTCGCGGGCCATCCAGAGGGCGAGCCCGGCCGCCACCTCGTCGAAGGCCGGCCCGGCGAGCACCTCCTCGACGTCGCGCACCTTGGCGGGGTCAACGCCGGCCGGGGGCTCCTCGCCCATGGCGACGACATAGCCCACCGCGGAGCGGCCCGAGAAGGTGACGAGCACCGTGGTCCCCACGTCCACCTGCCCGGCGAGACGGTCGGGCACCCGGTAGTCGTAGGGCTCGGTGAGGGCCCGGGTGGGGATGTCGAGGACGACGGAGGCGTAGGCCAAGGGAGCTCCCGGATGGGTCGAGAGGGGCAGGGCCACCTAGTGTAGCGCCACGGGACGGCCCCTCTCGGAAACCCCAGGCGCCACGGCGAAGAGACGGGTCCGGAGCGAGGGACAGGGCCGACCGCCCCTCGCCTCGGACGCCGGCCATGAGGAGCGGGGAAGGCCGCTCCGCGCTACGGGCCGCTCCGCACCCAGGTCGCCGACGGGGAGGACCTGACGCCACGTCCCCCACGCCCCCCCCACGGCACGACGCCGCCCCCACCCGGCACGGGCGAGGGCGGCGTCGCGGGGAGACGCGTTCCTGTGGGGCCGTCCCCTACTCGGTGAGGGCGGCGACGGCGGCCTTGAGCTCGTCCACCTTGTTGGT
>CBCSOI010000075.1:0-7086 GCA_965141595.1 uncultured Atopobiaceae bacterium
CGCCGGAGAGCTGTGCCGGTAAGTTGTCGCGGCGCCCCTCGAGGCCCACGGCCGCGAGCGCCTCGGCCGAGGGCAGCGGGTCGGGGCAGATCTGGGAGGCCAGCTCCACGTTCTCCAAGGCCGTGAGGTTCTGCACGAGGTTGTAGAACTGGAAGACGAACCCGATGTCGTTGCGGCGGTAGAGGGTGAGGCCACGGTCGTCGAGGTCGGACACCCGCTCTCCCCCGAGCTCGATGACGCCGGAGGTGGGGCGGTCCATGCCGCCGAGCATGTTGAGCAGGGTGGTCTTGCCGGCGCCGGACGGCCCCACGATGACGCAGAGCTCGCCCTGCTCGATGTCGAAGGCCATGCCGTCCAGGGCGCAGACGTCGACGTCGCCCATGTGGTAGACCTTGCGGACGTCCTCGAAATGCACGAAAGCCACGGCCACCCCCGTCCGATGCGGCACCGGCGGCCCGACGGCAGCCGGTATGCTTACCTATGATAGGCGATGGGAGAAGGAGGCTGCCGTGAGCGGGACGGACGACGGCGAGAACAGGCTGGAGCGTTACCGGATGTCGTTCGGCGGCCGGTGCCAGGGTGTGGGGTTCCGCTACACGAGCGCCGACATCGCCGGGCGCGTGGGCCTTTCCGGGTGGGTGCGCAACGAGGACGACGGAACCGTCTCCATGGAGCTCCAGGGCACCCCGTCGCAGGTGGTGCGGTTCATGAGGCTGCTCGAGCATGCCTACGAACGGTTCCCGTGGCGCTACACCGTGGAGGCGATGGACTCGGTGGAGCCCGACCCCGAGGACCGCAGCTTCCGCATCCTCTATCACTGAGGCCGGGTGCGGTCAGGCGATGCGCTCCGCCAGGGCGCGGTTGCGGTCGCACACGACGATCCAGGCCACGGCCGCCGCGCCCACGACGTCCACCACGGCGGGGACGAACCCCACCTGCACGTAGACGGCCATGGGCACGAAGTAGCTCCAGCCCTCGAACACGAGGACGAACAGGGGCACCCACGCGAACAGCCAGTAGAGCGGGGACGAGGCGAAGCGCCGGATACCCCACGCGACGAACGCCGCCGCGGAGGCGAGGGCGAGGCCGAGGACGAGCGAGACGACCTTCTCGGGCCCCCAGAACGGGGCACGCTCCATGGCCGTGAAGCGCCCGTCCATGACCTCGCTCATGGACTGCAGCAGGCGCCGCTGCTCCCCGAGGTAGTTGACGTAGCGCACCGCGAAGTACGTGAGCACCACGGCCCCCATGAAGAACAGGGTCCTGAGCGCCGCCTGGCGCGGCGACACGCTGCGGTCGGCGAGTACCACCGAGACGATGGCCCACACCCCCAGGGAGCCGGTGGCGAAGCTCATGTAGAGCCAGGTGTTGTAGTTGTAGCCGGGGTTGAGCTCGAGGGCCGCCACGACGGAGCCCACGACGATGCCCGCGAGGACCGCCAGGGACACGGCGCGCCCGGTGTCGAGGAACGTCTGGCAGGACCGGGGGAAGGCGCCGGGCGAGTGCGCCGCGACGAGCCCGTAACCGGCCTCGTCCCCGGTGTCGCGCATGCGTGTGCCGCCCTCGTCCCCAACCCAGCGCATGGAACCGTCCTCCGTCGTCGTTTTAGGGACTCATCCCGCCAATGGTCGCGCCCCAACGCCACAGGGGGCCGGGGCGCCATATTCCACGGACCGGCAACCACCTTGTATTCAGCCTGCAGCTCAACCATGGAAAAGGCCGGCGCCGCGAGGGGCGCCGGCCTTTCAGGTCGAACCGTGGGGCCGTGGGCTAGACGATCATCTTGCCGCGGTTGATGACGTGCTTGATGTTGTACGAGGAGTCGACGAGGACGATGTCGGCGTAGCGGCCGTCCTGCAGCGAGCCCACCTTGTCCCCCATCTTGAGGGCGCGGGCGGGGGCGGAGGTGGCGGCGTCGATGGCCACGCCGGCCGGCACGCCCATCTCGATGGCGCGCTTCATGGCGCCGAAGAGGTTGCCGTCCTCCGCCACGAGGACGGCACGGCCCTGGAGCAGGGCGAAGTTGGCCACGATGTCCTTCTTGAAGCCGTTGTCCTCGTGGGCGACGAGCTCCACGAGCACCTGGTCGTTCTTGAAGGCGGCGTCCATCATGCCGGGCTTCTTCTCGTCGAGGACGATGCGCTCGTCCCAGCGGCGGCTCACGAGCGTGGCGCCGGCCTTGATGGCCTTCTCGGTCTGGGCGAAGGTGGCGTCGTTGTCCACCACACCCACCGTGGCCTTCTTGGAGACGAGCTCCACGTAGGTGTGCATGCCCTCCTGCGTGGCGTCGACGTCCACGACCTTGAAGACGCCGCCGCCCACGGACTGGAGGTCGTCGAAGGTGTCGACGTCGTCGTAGGCGAGGTCCTTCCAGGACTCGGGCGAGGGCTTGGCGTCCTTGATGTGCTCGAGCGGGCGCTCGAGGGAGAGGCCGAGCACGGCGGCGCAGTCATCGTGGCGGGCGGCCTCGTCGGCGTTCCAGTCGGCGACGGTCTGGGCGACCTTCTTGGCGTGGGCCACGGGGAGCTCGACGGTACCGACGAGGGAGGTGACGCCGTTGCCGGCCTCGAAGCGGCTGACCTTGTCGACGGCGTAGTTGCCGGCGTCGTCGTAGACGGTGTCCGCTGCCTGACGCACACGGATGTCCACGAGGCCCGGCAGGGCGATCAGGTCGTAGGCGTCCACGATCTCGCCGTCGGCGGCGGCGTCGGACTTGATGAACTCGCCCTCGGTGACGATATCGGTCTCGGCGAAGGTGCCGTCGGCCTGGTAGACCTTGGCGTTCTTGATGCGCATGCAATGCTCCTTTGGTCCTTGCGAAGTCCGGCCGACACCCCTCGCCGGGGCCTGGCCGACATATCCAAAGGGCCTATTACCCGAAAGGGCGGACGCGTTGCAGCGGGTCCCCCGCGCCACCGAATGGGCACCTTGCGGGAAGGGGGCACGGGGCCATGCGGCGCCCGCACCCCCTCCCGGGATGGCCTATCGGGTCGAGGTGTCGCTAGACGGCATAGGAGAGCTTGGGCTCGTCGGCGGCGGCGAGGCGGGCGAGCTGGGCGCCGAGGGCCTGGCAGCGCTCGTCCTGGACGCCCACGGGGGCGCCGGCGACCTTGAGGTTGCCCACGACCTCCGCGCCGCAGCGCGCGAGGTGGGCCTCCCACTGGTCGAGCCACTCGCCCACGCCCCAGTCGTAGGAGCCGAAGACGGCGACGGCGAGGCCGTCGACCTCGTCGCCGATCCCCTTGGCGAGGGTCTCGAAGTCGGACTCCTTGAGCGTCTCGACGTCGAGGGCCGGGCAGCCGAGGGCGATGGCGCCGTACTTGACCGTCATGGAGGGCCTGAACTCCTCAGAGGAGAAGACGCTCACGGAGGCGCCGGCGTTGGCGGCGCCTCGGGCGATGAGGCGGGCCATCTTCTCGGTGTTGGACTTGGCATTCCAGTAGACGACAGCAACGGAACTCATAGGGACAATCCTTTCCCAGGGGGCCCGCCGGCGACGCATGCCGCAGGCGGCCTTCTGCATCTCCCGTCGGGCCTCCGGCCGCGATCGGGACTGGAGGAGTATGCACCAAAACCCGCCGGGGTCAAACATTGACAAGCCCCAAGCACACAGTCCCTTGATATTCCTCTTACCAAAGCAAAAAGACATCTTACAAAGGAAGGACACTTTTGTTTCTTAATGTAAATAATGGAACTGATATTCCGGTTACCAACAGAAATCCGACAGCGGACCTGCGATTTTACCAAAGCCGCCTTAAAGAACGTGCTCAGCATAGATGCGGTTTCGGGGCGGTTTCCAGGGGGTGGCATGCCCGTAAGCGTCAGGGGACCCGTTGCGTTTCTGAAACCCTTCGGCAACGCCCCGGGGAGAGAGTCCGATTCAAGGGACGGGCCGCCAAGGAGCCCGCCACGACTCAAGGGAGGCACCATGATCGACACCGGCGACACCGCCTTCATCCTGGTGAGCGCCTTTCTCGTCTTCATCATGACCCTGGGTATCGCGTTCTTCTACGGGGGCATGGTCAGACGGAAGAACGCCGGGGACACGATGCTCCTCTGCACGTCCGTAGCCGGACTCGTCTCCGTCATCTGGGTGGTCCTCGGCTACACCCTGGTGTTCGGCGACGGGTTCGCGGCCGTGACCGAGACGGGCCCGGAGGCCCACCCGTTCCTGGGCGGCCTCGAGCACGTGTTCCTCGCCGGCATCACGCCCGAGGACGCCTGGGGCACGGTGCCCGAACTCGTCTGGGCCCTCTATCAGGGCATGTTCGCCCTCATCACCGTGGCCATCATCGTCGGCGCCGTCGTGGAGCGCGTGCGGTTCTCTCGCTTCCTCGTCTTCGTGGGCGTCTGGGTGCTCGTGGTGTACTGCCCCCTCGCCCACATGGTCTGGGGCGGCGGTTGGATCGCCGACGTCCTGGGCGCCTATGACTTCGCCGGCGGCGACGTCGTGCACATCAGCTCCGGCGTGAGCGCCCTGGTGCTGGCTCTCGCCGTGGGCGCGCGCTTCGGCAACGGCAGGCTGTCCTACCAGCCCCACAACATCCCGTTCATCCTGCTCGGCACGCTGTTCCTCTGGCTCGGCTGGTTCGGCTTCAACGCCGGCTCCGCAGGCGCCGCCAACGGCCAGGCCGGCCTCGCCTTCGCCACCACCAACACCGCGGCCGGCGCCGCCATGCTCACCGGGATGGCCTGCGAGAGGCTGACGGGCGGCAGGGTCACGCTGTTCTGCGCGTGCTCGGGCGCCGTGGCGGGCCTCGTGGCCGTCACCCCCGGCGCCGGCTACGTCGACGTCTGGGCCGCCGCCCTCATGGGCGTCGTCGTCTCGGTCATCTGCTTCCTCGCAGTCAGCCGCCTCAAGCCGCGCCTCGGCTACGACGACGCCCTCGACGCCTTCGGCGTCCACGGCATCGGCGGCATGGTGGGCACCGTCCTCACCGGCGTGTTCGCCAACCCGGTCTACGGCCCCTTCGCCGGCCTGCTCTTCGGCGACCCCATGCAGGTGGTGCGCCAACTGCTCTCCGTGCTGTTCGTCATCGTCTGGGCGGGCGGCCTCACCTTCGTCATCACCCGCGTCATGGTCCGCCTCGGCGGCCCGCTGCACGTCGACCACGCCGCCGAGGAGGTGGGGCTCGACCTGGCCGAGCACACCGAGCCGGCCTATCCGGCCTACTCCGGCATGGACCTGCACTAGTACGACGACCAGAGAGGAACCCGACCATGCAGAAGATCGAGGCCTTCATCAGGCCCGAGGCCGTGGCGCCGGTGCGCGACGCCCTCGCGGCGGCCGGCGCGGGCGGCATGACGTTCGTGCAGGCCCAGGGCATGGGTTCGCAGCACGGCTTCACCGAGTTCGTGCGCGGCACCGAGGTGATCGTGCAGACCCAGCCCAAGGTGATCGTCATCGTCGTGTGCGGCGACGACGAGGTCGACGGTTACGTCGACGCCATCTGCGCCGCCGCGCGCACAGGCGAGGAGGGGAAGGTGGGCGACGGCAAGGTGTTCGTGAGCCCCGTCTCCCGCGCCCTGCGCATCCGAACCGGCGAGACCGGCGACCGCGCGCTCGGTAGCGCCGGCGCCTAGGGCGCCCGACCCGGGGGAACGGGAGAGGACGAAGGGGCGGCCCCGCCGGCACGTGTCGGCGGGGCCGCCCCTTCGCACGCCGTACGACCAGGGGTTACTCGAGAGGAAGCTCGCTGGGTGCAGGCTCGTGCGACGTGGTGATGCGCCTGTAGGCGAGGAGGTACCACACGATGCCGGCGAGGACGATGGCCCCGTAGGCGAGGAAGAGCGTGGAATAGGGCGCCGGGGCGCCGGACACGCCTATGAGGTTGGCGGGGGCGTCGGGCGAGGCGGCCATCATGGGCGTGAAGACGGCGACGCCGATGGATGCCGAGACGTTGATGGCGAGGTCGTTCATGCCCACGGCACGGCCGGACTGGTCGGGGTCCACGGTGCCCACCACGGTGTCGAAGAAGGGCGAGTAGACCAGGCCGAAACCGCCGTAGATGACGCAGGAGAGCACCGTGAGCGCCGCGGGGCCGGCTGCCACGCAGAAGGCAGTGGAGAAGAAGCCGGTGAGCAGCAGGGCGGCGGCCAGAAGGGCGCAGCGCTTGCGTCCCAGGCGGGCGTAGATGACGCCCGAGTTGCAGGCCACGACCGTCCACGTGACGTAGGCCGGGACGAGGAAGAACGACACCTGGGAGGCGCTCATGCCGTAGACCGCGGCGCCCATCGCTCCGTAGGTGGGCGCAATCACGTGGTTGTAGAAGTAGAAGACGGCGAGGAGCGAGATGGCGCAGAGCCACCGGCTGTTCTTGAAGAAGGCCGGGGTGATGAAGGGGTTCTCGGCACGGTGGATGTAGACGGCGAACACGGCGAAACACACGGCGGCGCCGGCCAGCACGACCGGGTTGTAGTCGCCGAAGAAGAAGGTGAGCAGGGCGACGCCCACGGCGAAGAGCAGGAAGCCGGGGACGTCGACGCGCTGGCGCTCGCCCTCCCCCGCCTCGGGGACGCCGGCCATGATGGCGGGGACGCAGAAGACGGAGACCACCGGGATCAGGAAAAGCCACGTCCAGCCCACCGAGACGAGCACGCCGCCGCAGCAGATGCCCACGATGGAGGCGAAGGCGTACACGGCGTTGAAGAGCCCGAAGAACTTGACGCGGTCCTTGCCCTCGAGGAAGCGCGTGCAGAGGATAAGGTAGACGGAGCCGGGGATCTGACCGCCGGCCGTCTGGACGGCACGCCAGAACACGACGAGCCAGACGTTGTCGAAGTTCAGCAGGAAACCGCCCACGGAGCCGGCGAACAGGAGTGCGAAGCCCACGGCGGCCATCTTGCGCAGGGACACGAAGTCGCCGAGCGACCCGTAGATGAAGCAGTAGATGCCGAGCAGGGAGCCAGGCAGGGCCGTGATCATAGACGCGAGGATGGGCGTGGTGCCGATCCGCTGGCCGATGTCCGCGTAGATGTAGTTGAACGCTTGGAAACAGAGCATGCCGGTGGCATAGACGAGGCAGAGCAGGAGGAGCGCCCTTCTGATGGACGCCGATTCCCGCGTCGTGCCGAACGCGGTGCTTG
>CBCSOI010000076.1:0-7079 GCA_965141595.1 uncultured Atopobiaceae bacterium
GAGCTTGTCGCCCTCGGAGTACTCGAGCAGGAAGTAGTCGCGCTCCTTGCCGGCCACCTCGCGGCGCACGATGTCGGCGAACCTCGCGATGCCGTGGGTGGCGTGGACCACGTAGTCGCCGGGCTTGAACGGGAACGTCACCTGGGTGGGGTCCACCTGCCGGCCGCGGCCGCGCTTGGCCATGCGGGAGGTCAGGTCGCCCACCGAGAAGACCGCCAGGCGCACCGAGGGCACCACCACGCCGGCGGGCACCGGGGCGTCGAAGAACGTGACGCTCTCGCGGGGCAGCGCCTGGGCGTCGGCCTGGGCCCGCGGGTCGGTCACGGGCAGGCGGTCGGCGGGGTCGGCGGCCAGGGCCTCCGAGAAGGGCACGTGCTCGTCGCCGAAGGTGAGCTCCAGGGCCTCGCGGGCGCCGCGGTCCGGCACGGCGAAGGCTATGGAGAAGCCGTCGTTCACGAGCTGGCGCACGCGGCCGAGGAGGCGCGTGTCGGAGCCGGCGATCTGGGGCTGGCGCACCTTGAGCTCCACCGGCCTCTGGGCCCCCGCCGTGGCGATGGACGAGAACGACAGCCGCTGGCGGTTGCCGAAGTCCAGCTCCCGGGCCGCCGTGTAGAGACCGTCGAGGGAGGCGCCGGCGCCCTGGGCCGAGGAGACGAGGTCGTCGGTGGCGCGCAGGCAGTCGTCGAAGAGCGCGCGGGGCTCGTTGAGGCACACGAGGGTGGAAGAGCCCACGTGGTCGAAGGGCGTGCCGGTGGCTCCGTAGAGCTCCTTGAGGTAGAGGCCCGTGCGCGCGGTGGGGATGCGGGCCTGGATGGCCTCGAGGTCGGCCGCCACGGCCGAGGACTCCTTGGCGCGGTTGTAGAGGGCCTTCTCGGCACGGGCCACGGTCTCGTCGGTGAGGGCGAACTCGCGGGCCGGCAGCAGCTCCACCTCCCGGAGCTCGCCGATGGTCTGCCCCGTGGAGGGGACCACGCGGCGGATGCGGTCGATCTCGTCGCCGAAGAACTCGAGGCGCACGGGGCCGGCCCCCTGGGCGGGGCAGACGTCCACGGTGTCGCCGTGGGCCGAGAAGCACCCGGGCTCCTCGGCGTCGCCGGTGTCCACGTAGCCCGAGGCGAGGAGCGCGGCCACGACGTCGGCGGGCTCCGCCTGCTGGCCGGCGCGCCACACGGTGGAGGCGTAGTAGGGGCTGCCCGCCGGCGGCACGCGGCGCATGAGCGAGCGGGCGCTGGCCACGACGACGCAGGGCTCCTCGGCCGCGAGCGCCGCCATGGCGCGGGTGCGGGCGCCGAGCTGCGCCATGTCGGGGGCGATGCGCTCGTTCCAGGGGCGGTCGCGGCGCTCGGGGTAGCGCATCACGTGCTCGAGACCGAGCCAGGCCGAGAGGGCATGGGCGGCGCGGTCGGCCGCCTCCTCGCCCGAGACCACGTAGAGGCAGGGGCGCGGGCTCTCCGCCCAGAGGGAGGCGAGCACGAGGTTGCGGCCCGACTGCGACACCGAGAGGGTGGCGTCCTCCCCCTCACGGAGCTGCGACGCGAGGGTGCGGAGCCCCTTGTCGGCGAGGAGCTGGCGGGCGATGCGGTTGATGAACATGGGCGGGGTCTCGCTTTCGCACAGCGCAAAGCGCCCTCGGACAGGCCGAGGGGCGCGGGGAGCGACGGGTTTTTCGCCTAGAATGGTACCCCGAGCGACGGGGCCTGACGCCGGGCGTCCAATCCCTTCCACGCTGCGACGCCCTTCCCGCAGGGCCGGGGCACCTCCCACTCCCCTTTCGGTCGTGCTCCTTATCAACTTCTCATTCTTCTCGCTTTATGCATTTGTAGGCAGGAAAAGGTCGGTTCACTCCATTCTTGGCCGGGTCCTATCCATATAGCGTTTTTGATAAGGAACACGGCCGAGGACCCCCGCTCACCAGAGAACATGCCCGCACCGAAAGGCCGCCCGTCACAGAGGCCGTCGCCCGCCGACACCGCAGCGAAGGAGGACCCGTGAACGACCGGCTCGTCATCGGCGGACCCACCGCCCTCAAATTCGTCCTCGACCCCCATGCCGTCTGGTACGTGCGGCCGTCCGATACGGCAGCGCGCCCGTCCCTCGACACGCTCGGCTGCCGCCTCCACGCCGCACGCCATCACGACCTTGAGCGCATCCGAGAGGCCTGCGCGCCCTATGGCACGGTGCACCTCTATGTGCCCAAGGCCGGGGCACGCACCAAACACCGCGGGTTTTGCTCCCATGTGTGGAGAAAGCCGGTCCCCGAGGGGTCGCTGCTCCTCTGGGAGGAGCCCGACACCGGACTCACGGTCCACGTGGTAGCGCCGGCGCTCGCCCTGCTTCAGACGGCGGCCATGGCCGGTGAGGCCGTTCTCATCGGGGCAGCGTCCGAGCTCATGGGGCGCTACCCTCACGACGACAAGGGGCCCGGACAGCCGGCCTGCTCCCGAAGGTCACTCCTCGCCCAGCTGGACGCAATGCCCGCCGACATGCCCCGCCTCAAGCGCACACAGACCGCCGTAGAGCTGGCTTTTGAGGGCAGCCGTTCTGCGCTGGAGACGGCTGCGGCCGGCATGCTCTCCCTGCCTCGCGACCTCGGCGGGCTGGGGCTGCCGCGGCCGCGGCTCAACCACGCGGTCCACCTCCCGCCGGCCCAGGAGCGCCAGCTGGGCTACACGCCCCTGACCGCCGACCTGGCATGGCCGCAAGGGAAGGTGCTTATCGAGTATCAGGGCAAGCACCACTTTGAAAGTCGCCGGGTAGCCGAGGACGACATGAACCGAGCCAGCGTGCTTAGGCAGCTCGGCTGGTGGGTGGAGCAATGGGCCAAGCACGACCTGCAGAACCTCCTGCGCCTAGACGACGGTGGCCGCCGCGTGGCCGAGCGCCTGGGCCGCACGCTGCCCGAGCCCGACACGGGGTTCCGCGAGCTGCAGGGGCGCCTCTATGCCGGACTCACCGGCTGGAGGGACCTGGTGCCATAAGGAGCGTCCCCCTCGGCCCCGCCCGTCCTGCGGCCGTTGCCGCCGTGCTCCTTATCAAAAACGGCACATGGATGATGACCGGGCAATAATGGATAAATGAGCACTCTCTGGGTCAGCCGGTGCATAAAACGATAATCAGCAACACTTGATAAGGAGCACGGCCATATGGGGGGGGTAAGCCCCCAGGGTCGAAGCCGGACT
The DNA here is from genome assembly GCA_965141595.1 of uncultured Atopobiaceae bacterium. GTDB lineage: Bacteria > Actinomycetota > Coriobacteriia > Coriobacteriales > Atopobiaceae > Granulimonas. The sequence goes on from CBCSOI010000076.1 coordinate 3,180, forward strand.
CCGCGCCCGTAGCCCCGCACAGAAGGGCGGCCGGCGCCGCTCGTGGGCGCCGGCCGCCAGACGGGCCGTCCTTGCAGGAGCCTGTCCCTAGAAGACCGTGACCACCGCGCCGTCGTAGGTGTCGTCGATGTACTGCTTGGCGGCCTCGGAGGTGAGGGCCTTCACCAGGGCCTTGGTCTTCTCGCTGTCCTGGTTGCCGTCCTTCACCGCCACGATGTTGGCGTAGGCCTTGGCGGCCTCGCCCTGGTCGGACTCGGTGGCCAGGGCGTCGGAGACCTTGAGGCCGGCACCCAGGGCGTAGTTGCCGTTGATGGCCGCGATGTCCACGTCCTGCAGCGAGCGGGGCAGCTGGGCGGCCTCGAGCTCCTCGATCTTGAGGTTCTTGGGGTTCTCCACGATGTCCACCACGGTGGCGTTCAGGCCGGCGCCGTCCTTGAGCTTGATCAGGCCCTCCTGCTGCAGGAGGAGCAGGGCGCGGGCCTCGTTGGTGGTGTCGTTGGGAACGGCCACGGTGGCGCCGTCGGGCAGGGCGTCGAGCGAGGAGGTCTTGCCGGCGTAGAGGCCGAAGGGCTCGAAGTGGATGTCGGCGGCGTCCACGAGGTGGGTGCCGTTCTCCTCGTTGAAGTCGTTGAGGTAGGTCACGTGCTGGAAGTAGTTGGCGTCCAGCTGGCCGTCCTCGAGGGCGGTGTTGGGCTGGATGTAGTCGTTGTACTCCACGACCTCGAGGGTGTAGCCGTCCTTGGCGAGCTCGTCCTTCACGGCGTTCAGGATCTCGGCGTGGGGGGTGGGGCTGGCGCCCACCTTGATGGTCTTGTCGCCGTCGGCGGAAGAGCCGGACTGGCCGCAGGCGGCGAGGCCGGCCACGCAGACGACGGCGAGGGCGATGGCGCAGAGGCGAGCGGCGATCGGGTGCTTCTTCATGGGTGTCTCCTTAGGTAGCGGGCGGGGCACGCCCGGTGTCTGTGTCAGCGGTGGCGCTTGTCCACCTTGGAAACCAGCTTGAGCCCGCCCTCCTGGAAGACCTGCGCGATGACGGCGAGCAGGGCCACCGTGGCGAGCATGACGTCTCCCTGGTAGCGGTAGTAGCCGTAGTTGATGGCGATGGCACCGAGCCCGCCGCCGCCCACGAAGCCGGCCATGGCCGAGTAGCCCAGGATCGTGGCCAGCGAGATGGCGGCGCCCACGAGCAGCGAGGGGCCGGCCTCGGGGATGAGGACCTTGACCACGATCTGCCACGGCGAGGAGCCCATGGCGCGGGCCGCCTCGATGACCCCGCCGTCGACCTCCTTGAGCGACGACTCCACCATGCGCGCCACGTAGGGCGCGGCGGCGACCACGAGCGGCACGATGGTGGCCGTGGAGCCGATGGTGGTGCCCACCACGAACCGCGTGAAGGGCAGGATGGCCACGAGCAGGATCAGGAAGGGGATGGAGCGCAGCACGTTGACGACGATGCCCACCGCCAGGTTGACGGCGCGGTTGCGCGCGATGCCGCCCTCACCGGTGATGTAGAGCACCACACCGAGCGGGACGCCGATGACGTAGGCGATGGCCGTCGAGACGACGGTCATGTACAGGGTCTCCCACGTGCCGGTGACGAGGAGGTCGATCATCTCCTGGCTCACTGGCGCTCACCCCCTTTCGCGGACGAGGTTCCGGTGCCGTCGCCGCCGGGCATTCGCGGGTCTCCCGCCTCCTCGTAGTGGATGCCGCGGCCGTCCAGGTAGGCGCGGACGCGGTCGGCGGCGTCGGGGTCCTCGGGCAGCTGGATGAGCATCTGCCCGAAGGCGTGGCCGCCGATGTCCTGCGTGTTGGCGCCCATGATGGACACGCGCACGCCGCAGGTGAGGGAGAGGTCGCTGATCACAGGGTCGCCGGACTCCTCGCCGGTGAAGGCGATGCGGACCATGCCGGCCGGGAGCTCGCCGCCGAGGGCGTTCTCCATGGGGCCGAGCGCCGGGGAGATGAGGCGGCGAGCCGTCTCGCTCCGGGGGTGGAGGAAGACGTCCCGCACGGCGCCCACCTCGCAGATGCGGCCGTCGGCCATGACGGCCACGCGGTCGCAGACGAGCTCGACCACCTTCATCTCGTGGGTGATCACCACGACGGTGACGCCCAGGCGGGCGTTGAGCTCCTTGAGAAGGTCGAGGACCGAGCGTGTGGCCTCGGGGTCGAGGGCGCTCGTGGCCTCGTCGCAGAGGATGATGTCGGGGTCGCTGGCCAGGGCGCGGGCGATGGCCACACGCTGCTGCTGGCCGCCGGAGAGCTGCGCCGGGTACGAGCGGGCCTTCTCGGAGAGGCCCACGAGCTCGAGGAGCTCGGCCACGCGGGCGTCGGCCTTGGCGCGGGGCACGCCGGCGATGTCGAGCGGGTAGCGCACGTTGGCGGCCACGGTGCGCTGCTGCAGCAGGTTGAACTGCTGGAAGATCATGCCGATCTTCTTGCGCGCCTCGCGCAGCCCCTTGGGCGGCAGCGCCATGAGGTCGCATCCGTTGACGACGACGGAGCCCCCCGTGGGGCGCTCCAGCAGGTTGATGCAGCGCACGAGGGTGGACTTGCCGGCACCCGAGAACCCGATGATGCCGAAGACCTCGCCGTCCTCGATGGTGAGGTCGACGTCGCTCACGGCGTGGAGCTCACCCGAGGGGGTGGAGAAGGTCTTGGATAGGTTGCGCAGCTCGATCATGGGTCCCCCGGTTCACGGCCGCCCTCCTACACGTGGCGGCGTTGGCACAGCATCGCAGAACGGGCGGTCAATTCCCAGCGCGTGCGTGGGATTTACCGGACCGGAAACAATGCCTCCAAGGGAGCCTAACAGTGCCCGGGCGCCCGCGCCAACGGCGCCGGCGGGCGCCCCGGGGCGGGACGCCGTCACGGGAGGGCCACGGCGGCCGCGACGGGGCCGCCGGATGGTGCCGCCATGGTTCACAGGGCCGCCATATAACCGCAGGTGCAGCGCGGTATAATCGGGCGATTGTCCATAGAGGACCCCACACCGACCTGCGGAGACGCCCGTGAAGTCAAAGAAGAAGGCCACATCGACCGCCGAGGACGCGGCCCACCTCTCCCGCGAGGACGCCGCCGGCCTCTACGCCGAGCGACGCAAGAGACGCAGCCGCTCCAAGGGCCTGAAGATTCTCGCCGTCGTCGTGGCGTGCGTCATGGCCCTGGGCGCCGTGGGCGCGTGGGCGTACCTCTCCAACATCGAGGGGCGCCTCAACAGCGGCGTCGACCAGAAGCTCCGCGGCACCCTCACCACCACCGAGGCGGGCGACCCGTTCTACATGCTGCTCCTCGGCGTGGACAAGTCCGAGGAGCGGGCCGGGAGCGCCGAGTACGGCCAGGACTCCTCCAACTACCGCACCGACTCGATCATGCTGGCGCGCATCGACCCCAAGGAGAAGCAAGTCACCCTCGTGTCGCTGCACCGCGACACCCTCGTGGACCTCGGCGAGCACGGCCAGCAGAAGATCAACGCGGCCTACTCCCTCGGCGGGCCCTCCTATACCGTGCAGGTGGTGAGCCAGTTCGCCGACGTTCCCATCTCCCACTACGCCGAGATCGACTTCGACCACTTCGAGGGCATCGTGAACGCCCTCGGCGGCATCGAGGTGGACGTCCCCATCGACATCGACGACCCCTATGCCGGCGAGCCCATCAAGAAGGGCCTCCAGACCCTCAACGGCGCCCAGGCCCTCACGCTCTGCCGCAGCCGCCACGCCTACGACGCCTACGGCGACGGCGACCTCTACCGCGCCGCCAACCAGCGCATGGTCATCGCCGCCATCGTGAAGAAGGTGCTGGCCTCCGACCCCGCAACCATGACGGCCACCATCTCGTCCATGGCCGACGCCGTGTCCACCGACCTCTCCCTCGCAGACATCCTGTCCCTCGCCAACC
>CBCSOI010000077.1:0-6889 GCA_965141595.1 uncultured Atopobiaceae bacterium
GGCCGCGACCCCCTGGAGGTCCTCGGCCTCGACACCCTGCTCGCTCATGCGGATGACCGTGGTCTCGGTCTCGGCCACCTCGCCCATGGGACGTGTGCGGTGCGCCTTGGCCGAGCGGGCGGGCCGCAGGGCGCCGATGAAGCGCTCGATGCGGTCAACCATCTCGATGTTGATGGAGTAGTGGGTCCACTTGCCCTTGCGCTTGCAGACGACGATACCGGCGCTCAGCAGCACCTTCATGTGATGGGAAAGGGTGGATTGGGCGATGTCGAGACGGTCGAGCAGAGCGCTGGCCGTTACGCCGGGATGCCTCGCGATGAACCTGACGATATCGACGCGGTTCTCATCCGCCAACGCCTTGAAAACAGCGGCGCCGTCCATGCTCTTCATTGGAAAACTCCTCCCAGCACTCGAGGAAGAATACTCATGCATATTCTGTAACTTCTCACGGCTCTTGTCTAGAAACAAAACCTAATTAGTCTGATATGCGCCAGACTTTTCCACGACCCCGCGTTAATGACGTATCAGCGAGGCTCGATCCGCTGCCGCCGATGAGAGTGCGATGAGTGTCGATGCACCGCTTATCCCGCGTTTCTGAATGACATGCCACGCATTGTCAAATCGACAGAATAATCTGCAAGCATCTCCGACCTCCTCCCACCGGCCATGACGTTTCGACCATTGGCGATGCTAGAGCCCGGGGAAATATAGCGCAGAGCTCTATGTCGAGCCGCTTCGCCCCATCAGATTGGACAAGTGATGAAAACGGCCCAGTTGTCTTCCTACGTTTTTGCTTTTTTCGATACAAGGTGGCCCGGTGGAGGAGAAGTCTCCCTCAGAGGGACAGATTCTTATATTGATAGATATGCGTAGGTCATCCTGAGTCGTTGAGCTGTCAGCTAGTATTCAATATGTTTTAAGGTATCGACGTATCCCGCAATTATAGATGCATATTTCTTCGTTGTTTCTGCATAAAGAAAGGCCCATCCCGGAGGATGGGCCCGAATGGCCGGGACCGGTGCGCGGGAAGGCCCCTATGCGTCGGCCGGGGCGCTGTAGGTGTCCAGGACCTGTCCCTGGCCGTCCACCAACTGGACGGTGCAGGCGAGGTCGTGGCCGGCGATGACCTGATGCAGGCAGGCGGCGTAGATGACCGTGCTGGCGGCGTTCTCCCCCTGGCTGCCCATGTCGGCCTTGGTGCAGGTGAGGGTGACCTCGGTGAGGTCGTCGTTGTAGGTGATGGCGCTCACCTGCGGGAAATCCGCCGACTTGGGAATGGCGTCCAGCAGCTGGCGGGTACGGTCGAGGTCGGCCTGGCAGAAGGCCTCGAAGGAGGCGTCGCTCATGGTCACGGTGTAGTTGCCGTCGGGGTCACGCACGACGTCGGTGCCGCCGGCCTCCTCGAGGGCGCGTTTGCTGGCGCCCTCGTCCTTGGAGCCGAAGTACGCCTGGGGTACGGTGAAGCGGCGCCCCTGGACCCCCTGGCCCTGGGTCGCCGACGCAGGCGCGGAGGCGTCGCACCCCACGAGGGCGGCCCCGGCACCCACGGCCAGGGTCCCCGCCAGGACGGCGCAGAGGGCGCGGGTTCCCACGGATCGATTCAAAGTGTCCCTCCCTGCGAACATTCGTTTTGTGGTTCCTGCCATGGTAGTGACCGCAGGGGGTTTCAGGGTGCGGGCAGGGGTACACATCATCAGAACCACAAGGAGAGCCAAGGAGGCCGCGTGGCAGACATTCTCGACTATCTCGACTGGTACGGGGACGTGCCCCTGGGGGCCGTTCCCTTCAACGAGGTGGACAACGTCGTGTTGGCGCAGCTGTCCTACTGCGCCCTCGAGGGCGTTGTGCCCACGATCGCCGAGGGCGGCACCGTGACCATGGCCGAGGCCGCCGAACGCTTCCTCGAGGTCAACGGCAAGGAGCAGATCTACGGCTGGGCGGGCGTGGTCTCGCCCTACACGGTCCTGCTCCCGCAGAAACTGGCGGCCGGCAGGCGGTTCCGCGACGCCCGCCTGGGACGTCTCCACGCCCGGCTCGACGCCCGAAGCGGCGAGCAGCTCTGCGTCTTCCACGTTGGGCTGTCGGACGGCTCGACCTACGTGACCTTCCGGGGCACCGACGACACGGTCGTGGGGTGGCGCGAGGACTTCGAGATGACCTACGACGTGGTGCCGTCTCAGACCGACGCTGCCACCTACCTCGACGTCACATGCAGGGACGTGCCGGCGCCCATCATGGTGGGCGGCCACTCCAAGGGAGGCAACCTGGCCGTCTACGGCGTCGCCATGTGCGGCGAGGACGTGCGCGGCAAGGTCTCGACCATCTGGAACAACGACGGCCCGGGCTTCGACCCCGAGGTGCTGCCTGAGGAGAGCCTCGCCCCGGTGCGCGACCGCATCCGCACCTATGTGCCGGAGTTCGACGTGGTGGGGCAGCTCCTCTCGGTGGGCGAGCCCACCAAGGTGGTCGCCTCCGACGAACGCGGCGTGATGCAGCACTCCGCACTGAGCTGGCAGGTGTTGGGACCGTCCTTCGTGGAGGCGCCGGGCATCCTGCCGGAGGCCAGGGCGGTGAACCGTGCATTCGACTCGTGGCTCGACTCCGCCGACCGCGAGAAGCGCCGGCACGTGTTTACGGCGTTCTTCGACTCGCTGCAGGACGTGGGCGTGGAAGGTCTCTCGGACCTCATGAGCGGCGACCCGGACATCGTGGCCGGCGTCACGGCCCGGATCGCCGGGGCGGAGCCCGAGGTGCGCGACTACATCATGGACCTGCTCGGCGTCCTGGCCAGCGGCTACATGCAGACGCGCGTCTCGAAGGCGGCGCAGGTCACGACGGAGACCGTGCAGCAGCTGCTGGACGGGGGCGCCACACTGGGCGGCGGCACCCCCGTCCTCGACGAGACCGGGCCTTTGGACCCCGTGGAGATGGAGCGGTACCAGCGCTACATCGGGCGCAAGCGCACCCTCGGCAACATGCGACGCTGGCTGGGCCTGGACCGACCCGCGGTGCGGGCGGCGCTGGGAGCGGCCGCGGGGACGGCGGCAGGGGTGCTGCTCTTCAAAGCGCTGCGAAAGCGCTAAGGAGCACGCGCGGACGCCCCGCAGCCCCACATCCCAGGTAGCGGAGAGAGCCCGCCCTACGCGGGGAGCCCACAGGTACGTAGTGTTCTTATATTAAATAGAAAAAAGAAACGTGGCACCAAAGGCACCCGACCAAAGTGTCACCCAAAGAACCCGGCCAAAGTGACAGGAGGGCAGCGGGCGCAGGCAGTCGGCAGGCCGGGGCCCTGCATCAAAGGGGGCGACCTCTCGGCCCGGGGCGTGAATCGCCAGATGCACGCCCCGGCGTCGAGCCGGAGCCCCCGTGATGCAGGGCCCCGGCCAACCCAGCCCCCCTACTGCGTCCTCGCGCTCGAGGACACCTTCATCGTCATGGTCTGGAACCGGTGCGCCATGTACTCGTCGTCGTAGTGCACGGCGCAGAACCGCTCGATGGGGTTGGTCTGCGGCACGCCGGCCTCCCGGAGGTACCAGCAGTCGAGCGTGGTGAGGGTGGCCACGCCGTCGAAGATGATGAAGATGGCGCAGATGGTGGTGAGGGTGTAGCGCCAGCCCCAGGGGATGCGCTTGATGAAGTAGAGCATGACGGGCAGCAGCAGCTTCACCCACACGAGGCCGAGCAGGCCCCAGCAGCACATGTAGAAGAAGTTGGTGCGGCCGTCGATGTTGAGGAAGGTGCCGCTGTAGTTCCACGCCGTGACGCCGAACGCATACTGCATGAACCAGCTGGTGAAGAACTCGAAGGCACCGCCGATGAGGGCGCTCACGAGGAAGATCACCGGCACGGGCTTGTTGTGGAAGTGGTTGAGGGCGATGGTCATGAGGCACGCGCCGAACCCGTAGATGGGCGAGAACGGGCCCCACAGCATGCCGGCGCGGTCCATCCACCAGTGGTTGCCGATGAAGAAGTAGACCGTCTCGACGATGAGGCCGAGGACCGACGCGATGGTGAAGATCCAGAACAGGTTGAAGAAGTTCAGCGTGATGTAGCCGGTGCCCGAGCGCTTGCCGGGGATGGTGGTGCGCTCGTCCTTGGAGAAGACCATGGCCCTGAGCGACTCGGTGTCGGTGCGGCGGTTGGCACGCTCGAGGGCGAGCTCCGGGTCCCAGTAGGAGTGCAGAGCCACGAGCAGGGCGGCGAGGAGGCCGTAGACGATGAGCACGCTCGTCATGCCGAACACCATCACATGGCAGAGGATGACGCCCGTGAGCAGCAGGATGCACCCCTCGCAGAGGGTCAGGCGGTGGGAGCTGTCACCCTGCACGATGCGCAGGGCCATGACGAAGAGACCGGCGGCCAGGGCGAGCATGAGCACCGACTCCACCACGAACACGACGACCGTGACGTCGAGGTTGCCGCGGACGCCGCCGCGGGCCACGTCGAAGATGGCCTCGGAGGCGAGGGTGCCGAAGAGCGGCACGAGGAAGATGCCGGCCACGAGCAGCAGCACGGCGTAGGTGGCGGCGGTGACCGACATGGTGTGGCCGAGCAGCGTCACGAAGCGGGGCTTCCTGCGGGTGCCGTCGCGCCTGAGGATGCCCTCGCCGGCGGCGTCGACCTCGGCAGGCGTGGGCGTGGCCTCGTCGGTGGGCTCCGGGGCCACCGGCCCGTAGACGGCGTCGGCGAGGCGGTCGCGCTCGCACAGGGCGATACGGCGGTCGAGCGCCCGGCGCTCCCGCACGAGGGCGGCCTGCTCGCGGCCGAGGCCCTTGATGCGCCGCTCCACCTGCCCGCGGCGGGCGAGGAGCTGGGAGCGGCTCGTGAGGGCGTCCACCCCTGACGTGCCGCCGGCGCCCTTGGCCGGGTCTTTCTCCTGCGCCTGCCTGTGGATCATGGGTTGCCAATCTCGTCGGGGACAAAAGGGACCGATGGGGTTCTATTCCCCATCGGTCCCTTTGGCAACCAATAAAAGGCCCGGTACGGCGTCAGGCGTTGGCCACGGCGGCCTGCCCGCCCCGGTCCTGCTCGGCGACCTGGCGAGAGACCTCCTCGGCGGCCTCGCTGATGGCGTTGAGCATGTCCACGATCTGGTCGACGTTGTCGGCGCCCACGCGGGCGGCGATGGCCCCCACGGTGTCGAGCACCTGGTCGTGCTGGCGCTCGTAGATCACGGAGTCGGGGCGCAGGCGCGTGTAGACGCGGCGGCGGTCCTCGGTGGAGCGCTGGCGCTCGATGATGCCCTTCTCCTCCATGCACTGGAGGGTACGGTTCATCTGGCTCTTGAGGATGTGGGACTCGCGGCACAGGTCGGTGGCGGTGAGACGGCGCCCCGGGTGCTCGATCTCGTTCTTCATGAGGATGTTGCAGATGAGGGCCTCGTTGTAGCGGAGGTCCCGCAGCTGGTGCACCTGAGAGACGCTCGTGGTGACCCGCAGCCACGCTGCGAGCATGCGCTCGTTGTCCTGCCTGTCGTTGTCCATGGATGCTCCCAGGTCGCACTCTGTCGGCGAGACCGGCGGCCGCGCCGCAGGAGATGGGCGGAATATGCAACCGGTTCTCATATACACCATAGTACCCGTAGCACCTTCGAGCTGAAAGGGTTCTTTTAAGAGGGGATTGGGGGGACCGTCCCGAAGCAAGGGTTTTGTGATAGATATATTATTCAGATACGTTCAGTGCCTTGAAAATATGCATTTTCTCCTCTGTTTTCCCAGTATTACAGAAACGTTTCAGATAAGAGGGCCAATGGAACCGGCCCGGGACCACAGATGGGCCGCAGACGATACCTCCTCACGGTAGTGGGCACAAACCGGTGGTAGACCCCTCTGGAGGAGGAAGACCATGGACAAGATCACCCTCGTCGTGGGCTCCACGCGCAAGGGCTCGTTCAACCAGCAGCTGGCAGACGTCGTCCGCGAGGTGGTGGGCGACCGTGCCGCCGTGGCCCAGCTCGACTTCGCCGACGTGCCCTTCATGAACGAGGACATCGAGTGGCCCACCCCCGACCCCGTGGCACGCGTGCGCGGGGAGCTGGCGGCCACCGACGGCGTCTGGATCGTGACGCCCGAGTACAACGGCCTCATGCCCGCCCTCGTGAAGAACCTGCTCGACTGGATGAGCCGCCCCATGCTCGAGGGCTCCACCGTCACGGCCGTGGCCGAGAAGCCCGTGGTCATGAGCGGTGCCGGCGGCCGTCAGGCGGCGGCCGGGTCGCTGGCGGAGTGCAGGCAGCTCTGCGAGTTCATCAAGATGGACGTCGTGGCCGACCCCGTGGGTGTGGCCATCGGCGCCGGCTACGGCACCGGCGTCCTCGAGGTGTCAGACGCCGACCGCGAGCGCCTGGCCGCCCAGGCCGATGCCCTGCTCGCCGCCATGGAGGGTGCGGGGGACTAGGCCTCGGCGCCGGGGGCGCCCCCGGCGGAACCGGCGGTGACGGGTGAGCCGGCGCCGCGCGAGAGCGACTCGAGGAAGGCCCCCACCCGGGTGACCATCTGGCCCGAGGGGGCGTTCCTCGGGTCGCAGCCGTCCCCGGACAGCACGAGCAGCGGGATGCCCGCGTCGTCGAAGGCCTTCTCGGCCACGCCGGCGAGTCCGAGCGTCTGCTTGCAGCCCCAGTGGCCGAAGAGGACGGCACCGTCGGCCCCGGCCTCGAACGCGCGGGCGAGCGCGGCATCCACCCGGCGGTCGGCCGGGCCGTTGGACGTCGAGAAGACCAGGCGGCGCGCCATGAAGTCGAACGGCCGCTCCGGGTCGAGGGCGTCGAGCACGTCGAGGGAGTCGCAGGCCATGTCGTTGCCCACGAGCTCCGCCTCGGCGGCGCCGTCGAAGATGCGATCCATGGCCCCCTGCCAGTTGGGCAGGGTGTGCAGCCAGAACACGCGGGGCA
>CBCSOI010000078.1:0-6881 GCA_965141595.1 uncultured Atopobiaceae bacterium
TGGACGACCGCACGGGCCTCGAGAACCTTCTCATCCTCGCCTCGATCCGCGAGGTCGTGGGCCCGGAGGAGGTTAGGGACGCGATCTCGGCGTTGGGCCTCGACCCCGACGACCCCCGCCGCTTCTCCAAGTACTCGCTGGGCATGAAGCAGCGCCTGGGCCTGGCCGCGGCCTTCATGGAGCGGCCGCGCACCCTGTTGCTCGACGAGCCCACCAACGCCCTGGACTCCGAGGGGCTGCGGCTCTTCTCGGAGCGCGTGCGCTCGGCCCGGCGCTCCGGTGCTGCCGTCGTGCTCGCCTCCCACGACCGGCACCTCATCGACGAGCTCGCCGACGGGGTCTGGGCCATGGGGGAGGGCCGCATGGAGAGTCCGGGCCTCGGGGGCGCGGATCCGTCCGTCGAGAAGGGCGGTGGCGCATGACAAGGAGGCGATGGGTCCTCGTGACCGTGGCCGTTCTCGCGGCCGCCGTGGTGACGGCCCGCATCCTGTACGTGAACCTCTCGGCGCCCCACGTGCCGGTGGAGCATCACCGGGTGGGGGAGCGGGTGGAGCTGGGCGGCGCCTTTCTCTTCGAGCGCGACACCGAGAACACCGAGGGCTACTTCGTGACGGTGGAGAAGGCCGAGGTCGTGACCCCGGCGCAGTACCTCTCATCCATGGGAGTCGGCGACGGGGACGTCCCCTGGGCGGACGAGCCGTACGTCCTTGCGGTGACCATGGAGGTGGAGAACGAGGGCAACGACACCGGGTACATCGACCTGGTCACGTTGGGTGTCATCGACGGCGGCGGGGACGACATGGTCCAAGTGGACGCCGACCTGCTGTACCGCGCCTACCCCCAGATCGACGGGAGCCAAGTGTTGAAGCTCGTCAGGGACTCCGAGTTCACGTTGACGGTGCCCTTCTCCCTCAAGGGCCAGGGCCCCTACTTCCAGGAGGCCACCGGCGCCTACCCGGTGCCCTTCGAGCGCGGGCGGTGCGAGCTGGTGCTCTCCAACCAGCCGGTGCAGAAGCTGGTGGACCTGGACGTGTGATCGCGGTGGCCGCCGGGGCGCGGGCCGGCCGCGCGCCCCGTCGCTTTGGCGCTACGCCAGGACCCAAGAGGGGAAATCGCGGTTCTCCCTCACTAGGGGCCGGCTGGGTGAGGGGAAAACTCGGTTTTCCCTCACAGAATGAGGGGAAATCGAAATCCACCGCACCGGGGGCCGCCGGGGCGCGGCGCGGCCGCGCGCCGCGCCCCGTCGCTACCGTGAGCGCAGGTGCTGGTAGAGCGCGATGGCGAAGGCGACGGCCCAGTAGAGCGCCCATGCCACCAGGGCAATGGTGCCGATGCACACCAGGACTATGAGCAGGGAGAAGCCGTTCACGGAGTCCTCCTCGGCACGAGGGGTTGGCTACCGTTCAAAGTATACCCTGTTGAATGATTTTCTTCCAGCCGGCCCGCCGGGCCCTACTCCGCCGGCCCCCAGCTCACGCCGTCGCGCTTGAGGCGCACGGAGAAGCGCGTGTGGTCGCCCGGGGCCACCACGTGGCTCATCTCGAACGGCCTGCCCCGGCCGTCGGAGGCCGTGCGCGTGATCCTGAACGCGGCGCTGCGGCACGCCCTGCCGAGGAGTCCAGCCTCCCGCTTGCCCAGCAGCACGCTCTCGTAGATCTCGGTGGCCTGGGCCGCCTCCACGCCCCAGCCTCCCGCCAGCGCGGCATAGAGGGACCCGGCCACGTCGGCCTCGGTCAGGCCCGGGAAGAGCCGGCAGGGCAGGTAGCTGGTCTCCAGGGACATCACCACGTCGTCGGCCATGCGCAGGCGCTCCACCCGGAACACGTCCTCGTCGGCCGGCAGCCCCAGGGCGTCGGCCACGGGCTGCTCGGGCCGCACCGTGGAGAACGAGAGCACCCGGTTGGCCGGCTCCATGCCGGCGGCGCGCACCACGCCCGAGAAGTCGTACAGGCTGTTGAGCGTGCGGCGCATGGTGGCGGGCGCCACGAAGGTGCCCTTGCCGGCCCTCCGTGTGACCATGCCCTCGTCCGCCAGGGCCGAGAGCGCCGCGCGTACCGTGGAGCGGCCCACGCCCAGCACCTGGCAGATCTCCTTCTCGGTGGGCAGCGGGTCGTCCGGTGCGAGCACCCCCTCCGTGACGAGGGTGCGCAGCGCCTGGGCGATCTGCTTGTAGAGGGGCTGGGCGGCGGTGGGGTCGACGGCGGCGACCAGGGCATCCAAGGTATCCATGGCCCCATGGTATATCACCGCGTCCCTCAAAAAACTCCCGTTGTAAATGTACCAAACATTTGGCATGATAGCCCCAGAGAGAGGGTGCGCCCGGCCGGCGCACCGCACGAGCCCCGGGTCCCGTCCCGGGGGAGCAGAGACGAGCCCCTTGGAGGAGCCATGTTCCACAGCCCGCGCCCCAACGTCCGCGACCTCGTCGACCCCATGGCGGGCGGTCTCATCGTGAGCTGCCAGGTCCAGCACGACGACCCCATCTACACGCCCGACATGGTGGTCAAGATGGCCGAGGCCGCCGCGTGGGCCGGCGCCGTGGGCATCCGCGCCAACAGTCCCGAGCAGATCCGCGCCATCAAGGAGGCCGTCGACCTGCCGGTGATTGGCCTCTGGAAGGTGTGGCACCCCGACACCGACGTCTTCATCACGCCCACCATGGCCGAGGTCGACGCCATCGTGGAGGCGGGCGCCGACATCGTGGCCCTCGACTGCACGTTCCAGACCACCCACGAGGGCACCCGTGCGGCCGACCTGCTGCCCCAGGTGCGCGAGCGCCACCCGGGGCTCCCGCTGTTCGCCGACGTCTCCAACGCCGAGGAGGCCCGCCTGGCCGTCGCCAACGGGGCGGACATCGTGGCCCCCACCCTCTACGGCTACACGGCCGACACGGCCCACATCGAGGGCGCCGACTACCGTATGTTCGCCGAGTTCTGCCACGAGCTGAGCGACCGCGCCTACGTGATGATGGAGGGGCACCTCTACACGCCCGAGGACGCCATGAAGTGCGTGTTCCTCGGTGCCCATGCCGTCGTGGTGGGCAGCGCCATCACCCGTCCGCACCTCACGGCCAAGCGCTTCGTGGACCTGCTCGGCGGCTACCGCGACAATTGGAGGGACGCCGAGCGCGCCAGCCACTGAGCCCGTACCCCCGCACCGCCCACCGTCTCCGAGGAGGAGCACCATGGCCCGCACCAACGTCGAGGGCGCCCAGAACGTCGAGGTCTCACGCCCCATCCCCTGCGAGAAGACCCCTGCCGAGCAGCTGGCGATCATGGAGCGTTACACGGCCGTCCACCGCGACGCCATGGAGCGGGGCCTCTCGCGCTTCGAGCGCGAGGTGGCCTGCCTCGAGGTGATCTACCCGGCGCTCTTCCGTTCCATCGGCGACGACGACACCATCGCCGGCCGCCTGGACTTCCTGCCTGTGGGCTTCGGCTGCGTGACGTCGCTCGGGGGCGTGGGGCACTACTGCGTCTTCCACAAGCTCCGCGCCTTCAAGGACCTGCTCGGGGACCCCGGGGAGCACGCCCGCGTGGACGCCCTGCTCGACTACTGGCGCGACCACGACGTCAAGGCCCTCTACTGCGACGAGGTGCTCGACGACGCCTGCGTGGGCCGCTTCATCGACTGCAGCTACCCCTTCATGGCCACGGCGCGCCTCTCGGGCATGATGCTCGACTACGGCAAGCTGCTGCGCCTGGGCGTGGACGGCATGGCCGACCTCGTGGCCGGGGGGGAGGCCAACGACTTCCGCGACGCCTGCGGCCGCGCCCTGGGGCTCTTCGGCGCCTGCATCGACCGCCTGGTGGAGCTCGTGGAGGAGGCCCTGGCACGCTGCGGCAGCCGCGAGCAGGGCCGCGCCGCCGAGCTCCGCCTCATGGCCGACGACCTCCGCGCCGTGCGCCACGACCCTCCCCGGACCTTCCACCAGGCGCTCCAGCTCTTCTGGCTCTACGCCCTCGTGTCGGGCTGCATCAACTACGGGCGCCTGGACGTCCTGCTCGGCGACTACCTCGAGGCAGACATCCGGGCCGGCCGCATCACCGAGGACGACGCCTACCGGTGGCTCCGCGGCCTCTGGACCATGATCGAGAACCGCCGCACCACCGTGAACGGCCGCATCATCGTGGGCGGCTACGGGCGGCCCAACCCCGAGGCGGCCGACCGCCTCTGCCGCATCGCCCTGCGCGTGTGCCGCGACTGCCGCTACGTGGAGCCCCAGTTCACGCTGCGCTTCTGCCGCGAGACCCCCGCCGACATCATGGACGCCGCCTACACCTGCATCGCCGAGGGCGCCACCTATCCCACGCTCTACAACGACGACGTCGAGGTTCCTGCCGTGGCATCGGCCATGGACGTGCCCCGCGCCGTGGCCGAGCAGTACGTGCCCTTCGGCTGCACGGAGTTCGTGATCCAAGGCAAGTCGGTGGGGACGCCCAACACGCTCGTCAACCTGCTCAAGATCCTGCAGATGAGCCTCCACGGCGGCGTGGACCCCCAGGACGGTGTGCAGAAGGCAGGCCCCGTGGCCGTGCGCCCCCTGGCGGAGCTCGACACCTTCGAGGCGCTCTGGGACAACTACGCCCGGCTTCTCGACCACTACCTGGACCTGGCCGCCCACTGCCAGACGGCCAGCTACGACGTCATGAACCGCGAGGCGGGCTTCCTGTTCGCCTCCATGCTCACCGACGACTGCCTCGGCCGCGGCCGGGCGCTCCTCGACGGCGGCGTGGAGATCCTGGGCGGCACCTGCGAGACCTACGGCAACATCAACGCGTCCGACTCCCTCTGGGCCCTCAAGACCCTGGTGTTCGACGAGGGCCGCTACACGCTGGAGGAGGTCGTGGCCGCCTGCGACGCGGACTTCACGTCCACCGACCCTGTCGAGGCCGCGCGCCTGGCCCGCATCCAGGCCGACCTCAAGGCCGCCGACAAGTACGGCAACGACCTCGAGGGCCCCGACGCCATGGCCGACCGCCTCTACGAGTACGTGGCCCGCGGCGTGCGGGACCGCGGCCGCGCCGCCGGTATGGGCTACCTGCTCATCGTGATCTCCAACAACCAGACCAACACCGACTGGGGCCTCCAGACCGCCGCGAGCCCCGACGGCCGCCCGGCCGGCCTCTACATGAACCCGGCCAACAACCCGCAGTCCGGCGCCGCGAGGAGCGGCCCCACGGCCATGCTCAAGTCGCTGGTCAGGTTCGACCCGGCGCTGCACGCGGGCTCCGTGCAGAACATCAAGCTCACACCCCAGGCCTTCTCCCGCCACCCGGGCAAGGTGCGCGCGCTCTTCGACACCTACTTCGCCCTCGGCGGCTGCCAGCTCATGGTCACCGTGGTGGACCGCGGCCAGCTCGAGGACGCCCAGCGCCACCCCGAGCTCTACCCCGACCTGCTCGTGCGCGTGGCGGGCTACTCGGCCGTGTTCGTGGACCTGCCCCGCGAGGTGCAGGACGAGGTCATGAGCCGCATGCTGTGGGATTGACGGTCCCTGAATCAGGGGAGGGGCCCTCCCGGGTAGGAGCCAAGGGATGACAACCCGAGGAAAGGACCTGTCATGGACAACGAGACCGAGGAGATCCTGGGCGAGCACGCCTGCGACATCGACGTCGACGCCGAGCTCGAGGAGGCCGGGGAGGACCACGGCATGCTCGAGGGCGACGTCAACACCGTCGAGGGGGCCGGCAAGGACGAGGGCCACGACGGCCGTCACCGCTACGGCAAGCTCAAGGAGCACCGCCACGAGAAGCACTAGCCCCCGGCGGGCGGAGGCCGGCAGCGGTCGGCACAGAAAGGGTCGGTCAACCCGCGCGGGTGGCCGGCCCTTTCTCACTCTCGCGGTGTGGGCACGAGCCCTCGGCCGCACCTAGGGCTTGCTGGGGAGGCGGTAGTCGTCCGCGGAACTCTTGCCCACGAGGTGCACGCCCAGACGGGTGTTGTCCGCCGGCACGAAGGCCTCGGTGATGTTGAAGACCTGCCCCTCGGTGTCGCGCACCACCCGGACGATGCGAAAGGCCGCGCTGCGGTGCTGGCGCCCGAGCCTGGCGGCCACCTTCTTGGTGAGGAGCACCGCCTGGTAGTACTCGTCGGCGTCGCCCACCTCCACGCCCCACCCGCGTTCGAGGACGTCGTAGAGCGAGCCGGTGAGGTCGGCGTCCTGGAGCCCCTCGAAGCGCCGGCAGGGGATGTGCTCGATCTCGAGGGAGACGGCGACGTCGTCGGCGTAGCGCAGGCGCTCGATGCGGAAGATCGACGGCTCGTCCGAGGGCAGGTCGAGGGTGCGCGAGGAGAAGCCGGCGGCGTAGGTGCGCTCGAAGGAGAGCACCTCGGAGTGGGGGTGGAGCCCCTCGGCGCGCACGGCCTCGGTGAAGTTGTAGACGCTCCCCAGCTGGCGGCGCATGTAACGCGGGGCCACGAAGGTGCCAACGCCGGCACGGCGCTCGATCTCGCCGGAGGTGCGCAGGATCTCGAGGGCCTGGCGCACGATGGAGCGGGGGAGCCCCAGGGCGTCGCAGAACTCGCGCTCGTCGGGAAGCGGGTCGCCCGGCTTGAGGGTGTCGTTGTGCATGGCCTTGGAGAGCGCGGTGGCCAGCTGCATGTCCAGGGGCACCCCGCAGGACTTGTCGATGGCGTTGGATATGTTCTCGATGAGTTCCATGGCACGACTTTATCGAAACCCGTCGTTCTTGTCAGCGAACTTTCAAATAGTGCTTTCAGCACAACGGCGGGGGTCGAATGGTGCATTCGTTCGAAAGCCTGATACCATGGAAACGTTTTCCGCAGAGCGTCTGAGACTGACGTTCACAACCCAAGGAGGAACCCATGGGAAAGCGCGACGCCCGCATCCTCGAGGTGCTCACGGAGCGCAAACGCGT